>NZ_JAKFZM010000034.1:0-45550 GCF_021654205.1 Leisingera sp. MMG026
CGGGAGGAAGGCATTTTCTATGCCTGACGACGGGCGGGAGTTTCCCGCTGCCATCAGGCGCGCCAATATCAGCGCAGCACCATGTCCTCGGGCCAGTTCAGCGTGGTGTCCAACCGGATGGTCCGGCTCTCCCCCGCCCCAAGCTCCATGTCCCAGGCCAGGATGCCGCGCTGCTTCTCGACGTTTTCTGCCGTAGGCTGCGGTTTCGCACTCCACTTGATCTCCAGATCATCCTGCTGCGAATAGGGCACCTGGTCCAAAACACGCAAAGGCCAGTCCTGCCCTGTAAGGTTCTCCACCATGATCTCGACCTTCTGCATTTGCGCGTTGCTGCGCGAGATCAGCCCCTGTTCCCCCTCGCTCTGCCGCAGCAAATCGCGGCGCAGCTGCAAGCCTTCGATCGGGCCGAATCCCGCCTTCATCTCCGCACCCGGTGCCAGCCCGGCAAAATTCCCGACAGTGATCAGCTTACCGTCAACGAAACGCGGCACCTCATCCGAGGCCAGCAGCTGCTCACCAAAACTGTTGGTGAACGTCACCACCCGGTAGGCGGTTTCATCCCGCGAAGGAACCGCCAGCGCAGTCAATTCAGCCGCAGCGGACAGGCTGTCCATTTCCAGCCGGAGCAAATCCGCGCCGGAAGCAATCGAAACCGGCAGCTCAAACCTGTAGGTCGCAGCCGCACCGCCCAGGTCAACTCCCCATCCGCCACGGGCTTCCTGCGCAATGGCAGGCGCCTCAAGCGCCGGCTCGGCAAATGCAGACATTTCCGCCACGTCCAGACCAAGTGATTTCCGAACGCGGGGAGGCTCTGGTTCTTCAATCCGGCGCAGCCACGGATTCAAAGCCGACGGGCTGCCCTGACCGAATGGCACCGCAGTTGACAGGGTCAATGCCACATCCCGCCAGTTCTCGCCGGTATCCTGAACCAACACAACCGCGCGTTTCAGGGTAACCTCAGCCGCACCCCCAGTGCTGAGATGCATTTCATAAGACGGCTGCCAGCCGATATTGCCGCCGCCGGCGGTGAAATAGCTAAGCATTACTGTGCCTTCGCCCGCCTGCTCTGCCTCAACGTCCACCGCAATGTACAGCCGGTCCCGGTCCTCCAGCGTGATTGCCGCCAGCGCCGCACGGGCCGCTGCCAGGTCTTCGTCCAGCGCTTCCAGACGCAGCTCAATCCTGCGGGCCCCGGCTTCAGCCTCCACGGCAGCCTGGCTGGCCTTACCGGCCTCCCGGGAGATCATCCGCGCAATTTCGCTCAAAGCCGATGCATCCGCCTGGGCCAGGCCCTCATTGCCGCCAAGCTGCTGCAGGAACCCGATTGAGGCCTCAGCCGCCCGCACCCCGGCGCGGGCCCCTGCAGCCTCATCCTGGACCAAGGCAACCTGGGCCTCCAGATCGCGGATCCGTGCTTCGGCGGCCTCAATCTCCGGGTCGTCCGCATCCCGCGGCGGCACGTAATCCTCGCGCAGCAGGGTGGCGATGCGGCGGGCACCGGTGATTTCAACCTGCAGCGTCTCCAGCAGCGCAGACTTCGGCACATTCTGCAGGATCAGCCGGTGCTGTCCTTCAGGCAGCGAGACGGCAGCGCGCCGGGTCACCTCGGCAAGGCCGGGATAAAGGGTCACTTCGGACACCCGGCTGCTGACGGGAACGGTATCGGCCGCAGCAGCGGATGCCGCAGCCTGAACAAATGAACAAACGGCAAAAGCCATCAAGGAAATTCTCATTGGCATCTCTCAATCAATCAAGATGGCGGGCCGGAACTGCCCGCCTGATGCCAAACTTACCCTTCAGCCTGCGGCGTGGCCAGAACGCTCAGGCACCATGCGCGGCGGCCTGCTGCGGCTGCGACGGGCCAAAACGCAGCTCCAGTTCATCTGTGTCGATCCCCAGATCCTCGCAGGAGGAGATCGCCGCCAGGCTCAACGCGTCATAGACCCACAGATCCCCTTCACGCATCCGCAGGCAAATGCCCTTGCGGCGCAGGCCCCTGCACAGGGTGAACCAGTCGCCGGAGGCGGCGAAATCCGTCGCCAGCTGCTGCCGCAACTCTGCCGCGGATGCGCAGTTCAGCTTGGGCTGCGCCGGAACAGCCGCCATAGCGCCAAAAGGCAGAGTTGCTGAAACGGGGGCGGCGCGGCTGAAATCCTGCAGTGCGATCATGGCTTTGGTCCTTAGGTCTGCTGTTGTTCCTGTCTCCCTCAACCTACCGGAGCGGCCTGCCGCCGGGCAGCCGTGCAAAAGAAAAGGGGCTGCCTCTTGCGAAGCAGCCCCCTCACCAAAAGGATATAAGGCTTAGCCTTTTTTCAGAACCTCACGGCCCAAAAGCTCGGCAATCTGCACCGCGTTCAGGGCCGCGCCCTTGCGCAGGTTGTCGCTGACGCACCACAGGTTCAGGCCGTTCTCGATGGTCGAGTCCTGACGGATCCGGCTGATGAAAGTGGCGAAATCACCCACACATTCGATCGGGGTCACGTAGCCGCCGGCTTCCCGCTTGTCGATCACCATGACGCCCGGCGCCTCGCGCAGAATGTCGCGGGCTTCGTCCTCGTCCAGGAACTCCTCAAACTCGATATTCACGGCTTCCGAGTGTCCGACAAACACCGGCACACGGACACAGGTTGCGGTGACCTTGATCGCCGGATCGACGATCTTTTTGGTCTCCACCACCATCTTCCACTCTTCTTTGGTGGTGCCGTCTTCCATGAAAACGTCGATCTGCGGGATGACGTTAAAGGCAATCTGCTTCTGGAATTTATTCGGCGGCACATCAGAGGTCGGATTATAGATCGACTTGGTCTGGTCCCACAGCTCGTCGGCGCCCTCTTTGCCGGCACCGGATACCGACTGATAGGTCGAGACGACAACGCGCTTGATCCTGGCGCGGTCATGCAGCGGCTTCAGGGCGACAACCATCTGCGCGGTCGAGCAGTTGGGGTTGGCGATGATGTTTTTCTTGGCATAGCCATGCACGGCTTCCGGGTTCACCTCGGGCACGATCAGCGGAATGTCCGGATCGTAGCGGTACAGCGACGAGTTATCGATCACGGTGCAGCCTGCGGCAGCGGCCTTGGGCGCGTAATCCTTGGTCGCGGCAGAGCCGACGGCAAACAGCGCCATGTCCCAGCCGGTGAAATCAAAGGTGTCCAGATCCTGGGTCTTCAGTGTCTTATCGCCAAAGCTGACTTCGGTGCCGAGAGATTTGCGGCTGGCCAGCACAGCGATCTCATCCACAGGGAACTGGCGTTCGGCCAGGATGTTCAGCATTTCGCGGCCCACGTTGCCAGTGGCGCCAACGACGACGATGCGGTAACCCATTTGTCTGTTTCTCCAGTAATACCCGGCCCCATGGCCGGCGCCGGAGTGATAATCCCTATGGGGACAAGTTTAAAGTCCCGGATCAGTCCATGCTGTCCCGGCTGAACAGATAAATTGCGCATCCCAACGCCAGACAGACCAAAAAGAAGGCGAAAATCCCCGTATAGGGCAAAGATGGGTCCGCTCCGGCCATTTTCACATGGATACGGCCAGTGGCAAATTGCATGATTCCCGCGCCGCCGATGCCAAACAGGTTGAGCAGCGTAACACCCCGCCCGGCCAGATGCGGCGGCACAAAGGCCCGGCCATGCGCCATGATTACCGGAAAAGAAGCGCCAAAGAAGCCGACCACCGCCATCATCGCAACCGGCACCCAGACCGGCGCGCCCACTGCCAGGATCAGCCCGCCCAGTGCCGCACAGCTTAATACATTGCCCCCCAGGATCACCCATTTGCGGCTGCCCAGCACCCGGTCCAGCGGCCCATAGGCAAAGGTGCCGGCAATCATCGCCGCCCCCATTACCAGCGTCGCCAGCCCCACAGCTTGGGTGCTGAGCCCGTAAATGTCGTTCAGATACGGCCCGATCCACAACCCCCGCAGCGCGCCGGAGGGCGCATAGGACACCAGCATCAGCGGAAAGATTGCCCACATCACCGGCATCTTCAGCAGATCCAGAACCGATCCCTTGTGCTCGCCATCCGGCTTGTCGGGGTCTGAAACGGTCAGGAGTATTCCCGCCGCCACCGCCACGCAAACAACTGCCAGCCCTGCCAAGGTCTCGCGCCAGCCGAACAGATCCACCGCCAGCGCCGTCGGGTAAGAGGCCACCAGATTGCCTGCCGATCCCACCCCCAGCATCAGCGCTGCCAAGGTGGCAAAGCGTGCAGGCGGGTACTGGCGCGCAAAAATGTAATATGAGGCCATCAGCACCGGCGAACAGCCGATACCGATCAGAAACATCGCGATGCTGACATGCAAGGGCCCGGTGGCCGCGGCAAACAGCGCAGCCCCCCCGCCGCCGCCCAAAAGCAGCAGCAGCGCTGCAGTCCGGCGCGGCCCCGCATGGTCCAATGCCCAGCCCACCGGCAGCTGCATTGCGGCAAAGGACAGGAACCACATGCCCGAGGCAAAGGCGAGATCATCCGGCGCCGCGCCAATGTCCTGCCCCAGGACACTGGACAGCACCGCCAGGAAAGCACGGAAAAACTGGCTCAGCACATAAGCCAGGCACAATAAGACCAATCCTGCCTGCATTTCCCGTCCCCCCGGTTTGCCGTTTCCGCGGCACAGCTTGCATGTTTGGCCCCGGCACACAATTCGTTTAGGTAGGAACAGCAGGTCACTGGGACGGGATACTGGGGCGGGAATGGAATGACGACAGACACTTTCTATTCCGGCCTGCCAAGCACCCGGTCTTTCGACAGCCTTGCCGCGCCAGAGGCCTTTGTGCCGCTGCCGCCGGACTGGCACCTGTGCTGCACCGATATCGTGAACTCTACCGGGCTGGCGGCTGCGGGCCGCTATAAGACCGTCAATATGATCGGCGCCGCGGTGATCGCCGCCATGCGCAACGCGCTTGAGGGTGAGGCTTTCCCCTATGTTTTCGGCGGTGACGGCGCCTCATTTGCGGTGCCGCCCCGGCACAAGCACACCGCCAAACAGGTGCTGGCAGGTCTGCGCAGCTGGACTGAATCGGAATTCGGCGTCAGCCTGCGGGCTGCGATGCTGCCGATGGGCTGGATCCGCGCCGAGGGGCTGGACGTCCGGATTGCCCGCTATGCCGTGTCGGAACACGCGGATTTCGCCATGTTCAACGGCGGCGGGCTGGCCTGGGCCGAGGCGCAGATGAAGGCCGGCGCCTTCGAAGTGCCCGCCGCCCCGCACGCCGCCGCCCCGGACCTCGACGGCTTGTCCTGCCGCTGGAGCAACACTCCGGCGCGCAACGGCATTATCCTGTCGGTGGTTGCCCAGCCCGCGCCGGGCACCAGCCCGCGGGCCTTTGCCCGGCTCTCGGCAGAATTGCTGGATCTGGCCTCTGAACTTGCCGAAGACGGCCACCCGGTTCCCGATTCCGGTCCCAAACTGCGCTTTCCGCCCTCCGGCCTGGCTTTGGAAGCCCAGGCGTCCCGCGGTAAATTGCCGGTGATTTTGCGGAAGTTTTATCTTTTCTCACACAGCCTCTTTGCCGGGCTGATCTTCGCCTTGAAACGCCCCGCGGGCGCCTTTGACCCGGTGCATTACCTGTCGGTTCTCAAAGCCCATTCCGATTTTCGCAAATTTGATGACGGGCTGAAGATGACACTGGATTGCACACCGGCCATCAGCACCCGGATCCGCGACCGCCTGCAACAGGCCGCCGGGGCGGGGCTGGTGCATTTCGGCCTGCACGAACAGGACGCCGCCATGGTCACCTGCATCGTGCCCTCGCCGGTAGAGGACGACCACGTCCACTTTGTTGATGGGGCCGGCGGCGGCTATACGCAAGCAGCCGCCAATCTGGCGGCTGCTTTTGGAGACGGCAAAAATCCGGCATGACGTCAGACAGGCGCAAACGCGCCCGTCTTGGGATCATAACATTCCAGACCGCCCTCGCCGATATCGGTCCACAGGCCATGCAGGCTCAGCTGTCCGGCCTTCACCGACGATTCGATAAAGGGAAAGGTCATCAGGTTTTCCAATGAGGCAACAACAGCTTGGCGCTCAAACTGGCGCGCTTGCAGGTCTGGATCCTCAATACCTGCGACGCCTTCGAACTTGGGCTTCAGAATATCCATCCAGCGGCCGACAAAACTGGTCTTTTCCTCCAACTGCGGCGCGTTGCCCTTGCACATGTCGATACAGCCCTGCACGCCGCCGCACTGTGAATGGCCCAGCACGATCAGATGCGACACCTTCAGCGCGGTCACCGCGTATTCCACTGCAGCCGAGGTGCCGTGGTGATCGCCATCCGGTGCAAACGGCGGCACCAGATTGGCAATATTGCGGTGAATAAAGAACTCGCCCTGGTCGGCGCCGAAGATCGACGTCACATGCACCCGGCTGTCACAGCAGGAAATCACCATGGCCCGCGGACGCTGGCCTTCGGTCGCCAGGCGGCGATACCAGCCCTGGTTTTCCTCATATGATGTGGCTTTCCAGCCGTGATAGCGGGTCACCAGATAACTGGGGAGAGGTTTGGCAAAGTCCATTGTCGAATCCTCCGATCATTGCACGTTGCCGGACGTGTTACTCTGCATTGTCCGCAAATTCGAGCGATTTGAGCCCCCCTTCAGAAACCTTTTGAAAACTTGTGGGCTTCAAATTGGCAGTTGTGCCGTGGGGGCACATAGAATTTGGGTGAATGTGGTGGCCAATATACTAACAGTAATACGTTCTGAAACAGTGCGCTTGGATCCGGACAAACTCTCCGCGCTGTATGAGCAGCTCGGAGAAACCGGCGCCGAAGATGTGGTGTGCCGGGCGGTCGAAGAAATGGCTGTCCGCCTGACGCATTGCGAGCGTCTGTGGCGGCAGAATGACATGATCAACCTGCGCAAAAGTGCGCGGTCGCTGATTGCGATTGCCGATCAGATCGGCATGACAGCGCTGGCAGCCATTGCCAGGGATGCGACGGTGGCCATTGATGCCGGGGACGCTCCGGCGGTTGCCGCGATCCTGTTCCGGCTGATGCGGGTGGGCGAACGCTCGCTGACCGCGGTCTGGGACCAGCAGGACATGACGATCTGATATTTCCGCGGCCTGCAGGGCTTGCAGGCGGCGCTGCGGCGGCTACTCTGGTGCATCCTTATTGTTCCGCTACCGGAGTATGCCCATGCCGCCCGTCTTTGCCGCGTCCAGCCCGGACGCCTGTCCAGTGCATGTTATCGCAAGCGACGCTTTTGACAGCTGGCTTTCAGGCCAGCCGCAGCGCGTTCAGGCATGGGTTTCGGCACAGGGTTTTACCGGCACTTGCGGTCAGGCCGTCACGGTGCCAGGCGCAGATGGCAAGATTGAGATGGCCCTGGCCGGCTTTGGCAGCGCCGCCCAGCGCGCGCGCCGCCGTTTCGTGCTGGCCGAGGCCGCCGCGAAACTGCCCGGCGGGACGTACCGGATCGCCTCCGGCCTGCCGGAAGAAGCTGCTGCCACCGAAACGCTGGGCTGGCTGCTGACCGCCTATCGCTTTGACCGGTATAAGAAAAGCACGGTACAGACCGCTACACTGGTTGCGCCGGAAGGCCTTGAGGCGGGCACCGTAGAATCACTGGCTGCCGCCGAATGCCTGACCCGCGATCTGATCAATACTCCTGCCTCTGACATGGGCCCGCCAGATCTTCAGGCTGCTGCCGAAGCCCTGGCCGGGGAGTTTGGCGCCAGCTGTTCTGTGATCACCGGCGCGGATCTGCTGGACCAGAATTTCCCGCTCATCCACACCGTGGGCCGCGCCTCGGACCGCGCACCGCGGCTGATCGATATCGGTTGGGGCACGTCCGGCCCCCGGCTTACCCTGGTGGGCAAGGGCGTCTGTTTCGACACCGGCGGGCTGAACCTAAAACCCGGCAGCAGCATGGCACTGATGAAAAAGGACATGGGCGGCGCAGCCAATGTGCTCGGGCTGGCGCGGATGATCATGGCCGCCGGGCTGCCACTGCAGCTGCGGGTGCTTATTCCAGCAGTGGAAAATGCCGTGTCCGGCTCTGCCTTCCGCCCCGGCGATGTGCTGATGTCCCGCAAGGGGCTGACGATTGAGAACAACAACACCGACGCCGAGGGCCGCCTGGTGCTGGCCGACGCACTGGCGCTCGCAGCCGAGGAGACGCCGGATCTGCTGATCTCCATGGCCACCCTCACAGGGGCTGCCCGTGTGGCCGTCGGCCCGGACCTCTCCCCCTTCTATACCGGCAATGATGCAGATGCCGCCGCGCTGGCGGCCAGTGCGGCACGCACTGCCGACCCGGTCTGGCGGATGCCGTTCCATGACCCTTACGAGGCCATGATCGAACCCGGCATCGCCGATCTGGACAATGCGCCGTCTGGCGGTTTTGCAGGCTCGATCACCGCCGCGCTGTTCCTGCGCCGTTTCGCCGGAGACACCCGCTATATGCATTTCGACATCTACGGCTGGACCCCCAGCGCCGCCCCCGGGCGGCCCAAGGGCGGTGCCTTGCAGGGCGCCCGCGCGCTGTTTGCCGCCCTGCCGGACATGCTGGAGCTTTAGCAGCATGACCGACCGCCGCCGCACTCCCATGAACTCCCGCATCGCCGCCGTGCATCTGGCGGATGTTCCCGCCGATCTGGAACCCGTGGAGGGCACCGCCGCCCGCATCGGCGTGCCGGTTGCAGACCTCTTGCGCACACCGGGCGGCGCCCGCGACCGCCAGCTTGTCTATGGCGAGCCGGTGACCGTCTACGAGGACCGGCAGGGCTGGTCATTCCTGCAAGCGGCCAAGGATTCCTACGTCGGATATGTGCCCGGCACTGCCCTCACGGCGCCATTTGAAGCCACCCATTGGGTCAGCGCCCCGGCGACCCACAGCTATTCGGCGGATGACTTCAAATCGCCGGAGACACAGGCGCTTAGCCACGGCAGCCGGGTGCAGGTTTTGGGCGGCACCGGGAGGTTTCTTGAAACCGGCTTGGGGTTCATTCCCGCCCGCCACCTGTCGCCGTTGGGCACCCACGCTGCTGATCCGGTGGCGGTGGCCGAATTGTTTCTCGGCACGCCCTACCTCTGGGGCGGCAACAGCCGGTTCGGCATCGACTGCTCCGGCCTGGTGCAAGCGGCTCTGCTGGCCTGCGGCACGGCCTGCCCCGGCGACAGCAATATGCAGGAAGCAGAGTTGGGTGAACCCGCCCCTGATACAGACTACCAGCGCGGCGATCTGCTGTTCTGGAAGGGCCATGTCGCCATGGTGCGGGACGCGGAAACCCTGATCCACGCCAATGCCCACGATATGGCGGTGGCGATCGAATCCATCGGCACGGCAATCAAACGCATTCAAGCCCAGGGCGACGGCCCGGTCACCGGACACAAACGGCTGGCTTAATCCGCATCAGCAGCCCCAGGCGGCAAAAATCTTGCAAGATTTTTAACCGGAAAATTAGAATTTTCCGGCCCGCGCGCGGCTGCAACCCTCCCGTCAATCAACGGACCGGATCAGCTTGCGTTCCAGCACGCGCAGAACGGTTTTCAGATCCGCCCCGCGTTTCAGAATATGCCCATCCATACCGACCACCGAATACTGCCCTTGCCGCACCCGCAGCTTGGGGCGCTTTTCGATCCGGTAAAGCGGGTGCTCTGCCGTACGCCGGAAAACGGAGAAAACTGCCAGGTCACGCAGGGAGGCAATGCCGTAATCGCGCCACTCCCCCGCGGCAACCATCCGCCCATAGAGGGATAGAATTACCGACAATTCCCGCCGGTCGAACGCGACTTGCTGAGGGTAGGGAGATCCGGGAAAAGGCTGCACCTGATCAAAGCTCATAGGTTAAAGGTTGCGCCGTTTCCGGGGCAAATCAAGGTTTATCCCCTTCGAATTTTCGTGTGATGCAGAAGGCGCACAGGCTCTGCCTCCTGTTTTCAGCCCGCTCCGGCCTGCCTCAGGCCGCCACCAGACCACCGCAGCTAAGACCCAGAATCTGCTCCAGCGCGCGTGCTCCCGGCGCTGTCAGCACCAGCCCGCGCTTGTGCCGGTGGCGTTTGACCCAGCCGCTGTCCAGTGCGTGATCCAGGATCAGCCGCCCCATCGGCCCCGCCACATGCAGCTTGCGCTCGGTCCAGTCCAGACAGGGCCGGGCAAAGGGCTGGCGGCCCGGTTTCCCAGGCAGAACAACCCCAAGTTTCAGCCATTCCCCGGCCGGAACAGCGCGAAAGGCGCCGTGTTCCTCGCGCAGCATCCCGCGGTCCAGAAGCGCGCGGGTCATCGCCACAGCCAAAGGCCCGGCCAAATGGTCATAGCAGCTGCGCACCTGTGCCAGATCCCCCGCCTTGCGCCGCTGCGCGCGGTGCAGGCTGTCCGCAGGCGCAATCGCCGCCAGCTGCTCCAGCGCATGGGCCACCTCCGGCCCGGCCAGCCGGTGATAGACACAGCGGCCGCGTTTTTCGGCCACCACCAGCCCGGCATCCTGCAGCAGCCGCAAATGCGCCGAAGCGGTTTGCGGTGTCACCCTGGCCGCCGCCGCCAGTTCCTTGTTGGTATAGGCACGCCCCTCCATCAGCTCGCACAGCATCTGCGTGCGGCTGGCATCGCTGATGGCCTGGCCCAGAATGTCGAAACGCGGTGTGATCATGCCCTTACCCTAAGCGGTTCCTGCAGGCAGGCCCAAGCAAAACCCTTCGCTGCGCATCGAACTGTCCGGCCCGTCACGCAAACGACCCATGACAGAACCAGCCCGGCGACAGCGCACCGCCATGGGCAAAGAACAGCCACAGCCGTTCACCGCTGCGGGTCACAACCACCCAGTAATCGCGCACGCCGCTGCGCCAGTTCGGATCCTCCAGCCACCATTCCGGGGCTATCCGCTCAGGGCCCTCCGCCGCCGCCGGCTCCCAGTTGCGCCCCCGCCAGCGGAAACGCTCCGGCACCTCAGGCCGCTCTGGCGCATGGACCAGCTCGGGCCGCCAGATCAGCAGCGGGCGCGGACGGGGCGGGCGCGGCCAGTCCCCGGCGGCAGGCTCAGACCAGGCTGCCGCCTGCACGGTAAAGGTCTTTTCCGGAATGTGGCTCTCTGCCGGGTGGCAGCGGGTGATGGCCTCCAGCCCCAGCCGCGCGCCAAGGCGGCCGATCAGATCCTCCAGCGCCGCGCCATCCTCCTGCCGCGCCTGCACCGCAGCACCCGCCTGCATATGGCCCGCGGGGGTGCGGGCGTGGATCGCTTCGGCCTGCAGCACCTCCAGCCGCAGCATATCGATGCCATAGCCTGCATCGATCTGTTCCAGCTTCATCTCCAGCAGCGGGCGGATGCGGTCCGGCGCGCGGCTGGCACGGGCCAGGCCCAGGGTCACGGTCTCCATCGCCTGATCGCAGCGGTGCGCCTCCAGCCGCAGCACCCGCGCGCCCTTGCCCCGCGCCTCCAGCCGGGCGCAGAGCCTGGGCAGCATCCGGTCAATGCCTGCCAGCAGATCTTCCATCAGACCGATCGGCTCCGGCAGGGTCAGCCGCACCGCAAAGCGATCCGGGCTGCGCGCGGGCGAGACCGGCTCCGGCGCGCTGCCCATCGCCTGATCCAGCCGCAAGACCAGCCCGCGCCCGAACCGGCGCGCCAGGCCGGCCCGCGGCTGACCCAGCAGGTCGCCAATCCGGCGAAGCCCCAGCCGGTTCAGCTGCGCCACCGTGGCATTGTCCAGCCGCAGCGCCGCCACCGGCAGCGGGGCAAGCGCGCCGTAAGCCTGCCCAGGCCCGGCAATCCGCCCCATCTGCGGCGGCGGCGCCTGCACCTGCGGCGCGGCGCCGCCGCGGGTCCAGTGGCGGCGCTTGGCGCTTTGCCCCGGCGTGCGTTTCTGCGCCCGGGCCCGGGTCGCGCGGGCCTCCTGATCAATGGCATCGCCCGAGCGGTCCGGCACGGCGTCCTCCCCCGCATAACGCGCCAGCGCCCAAGCCGCGCCCAGGGTATCCGCCAGCCCCATCTGCACACTGAGACCCATCTCCGCGCAATCGCGCCCCGCCGTCTCCATCAGCACCGCCTCGCTGCCGAACAGATGCGCGCAGCCGGTAAGGTCAAGGATCAGCCCGTCCTCCCCGGCTTCTGCCACCCAGGGGCTGAACTTCCCGGCCCAGCGCCTGAGGGCGGCCAGGAACGCCGCCTCCGCCGCCCGGTTGCGCGGCCGCACCACCAGCGCCGCACACATCGCATGGGCATCGCGCAACGGCTGGCCCGGCTGCAAACCTTCCGCCGAAGCCGCCGTGTTTAACGCGGAAATAACCTGGGTGTTGGACACTTCTTCGGCAACGGCCAGCGGCCCGGCAATACCGCCGCGCTTTGCCCGCATGATACGTTCGGCGCCAAGGCGCGGAAACCAAAGCGATAAGATGCGGCGATGGGGCATGGGCAGATCGGGCAACAGGGGCCGGCAGGCGGCAGATTACAGGAGTTCCACAGCATATGTTCTTATTTTGTTCATGTCATGCGATTCGGTCGATCCGCCCGGGGGCAGCGTGATGACCATCCGCCTGTTCAAAACCATGGCCTTCATGGTCATCCTTGCGGCTCTTGCCATTGGCAGCACCGCCCCGGTCACAGCCAGGGACGGCACCAGCAAGCATGTGACACGCAGAATGGCCCTGATGACCTCGCAGAAGGCGGCGATGGATGTGCTGACCGGCATGATGGCCGGACGCACATATTTTGACCGGGACAGGGCCCGTGCGGCCCGGCGGCAGCTGATCAGATCCACCGGCACCATCCGCAAGCATTTCAAGAAGCCGCAGCTGGATCCGCGCTCTCATGCGCGGCCCTTGATCTGGCACGCCTGGAAGGATTTCAAAGCCCGTGCAGACACCGCCGAAGCAGCAGCCCGCGACCTCAGCACCCGCTCCCTGCCCGCCCTGCGCCGCACCCTGCCCAGCCTGATGCAAAGCTGCCTCAGCTGCCACGAGACCTATCGCAACACGCCCAACAGCTTCACCACGCACTGATACCGGCAGGCATTGACCGGCACGCCCGCAGCCGTCAGGTGCCGAACCGCGCCATAAATGTCTCGATCGCGCCGGCAATCACCCGCTCACGTTCGGCCTCGGTAAAATGCTCGTCGATGTTGAACAGGAATCGCAGGAAAATATCCGCCTTGCACAGCTCGATGAACTGCGCGGCGGCCAGGTCCGCATCTGGAATAGCCAGCTCGCCCCGCTCTGCGGCGATTTTCAGGTAATCGCGGATTTGCCCGTGCAAAACCATCGGGCCGCTTTCATAAAACATCGGCCCCAGCTCAGGGAAACGGTCGGCCTCGGCCACAAAGATGCGGAACAGCTGCAGGCTGATGCCGCCCATCAGCACCGCATGCACATGTTCCGCCGCCACCCGCAGCACGCCGCGCGGGCCGCAATCGCCTGCTGCCAGATCCGGCCCGCTGTCCGCCTGCTGCCCGCAGACCGAACGCACCACCTCCATGAACAGCACCCGCTTGTCGGGGAAATAGCTGTACAGCGTCGCCTTGGACACGCCGGCCGCCTTGGCAATGTTGTCGACGCTCGCGCCCTCAAACCCGTCAGCCAGGAACACCTCGCGGGCCCCTGCAAGGACCTGATCGAATTTCCGGCCTGTACGCAGGACGCTGGCTTGCTGGTTCATGCGGGTTCCTTTGGCTGCCTGCGGGTCTGGGCCTAGTGTAGCCTCTGCTGCCGCATTGCAACAGCATAACCCGTGCCGTCTTGCAGTCCCTCGCGGAAGCGTTATGTTTAGAATAATTCTAAGTTGAGGGGCAACAGATGCGTTTTTTCACCCAGCGCAAACGGTTTGCGGAGCTGACCGGGCAGGAAATTCTCGCCCTTGCGATCTCTTCCGAAGAGGATGATGCACGCATCTACCGCGGCTATGCGGAGCGGCTGCGGGCAGAATTTCCCGCATCAGCGGCGATGTTTGACGGCATGGCGGCTGAGGAGGACGAACACCGCGCCCTGCTCATCGCCCTGCACCAGGCCCGGTTCGGGCCGGCAACTCCGCTGATCCGGCGCGAGCATGTGGCAGGCTACTATGCCCGCCGCCCTATCTGGCTGATGGAAAACCTCAGCCTTGACCGCATCCGCGGCGAGGCCCGCGCGATGGAGCGCGACGCCGAACGCTTCTACACCGCCGCCGCCGCCCGCACCCGGGATGCCGCCACCCGCAAACTGCTGGGTGATCTGGCCGCGGCAGAAGCAAGCCACCAGGCCCGCGCGGGCGAACTGGAAGAGACACATCTGGCCCCCGGCACACGCACGGATGAAGATGCAGCCGCCCACCGCCAGTTCGTGCTGACCTGGGTGCAGCCGGGGCTGGCCGGGCTGATGGACGGTTCGGTCTCCACCCTGGCGCCGATATTTGCCACCGCCTTTGCCACCCAGGACACCTGGACCACCTTTCTGGTCGGCATGGCGGCCTCGGTCGGCGCGGGCATCTCGATGGGCTTTACAGAAGCCGCTTCGGATGATGGCGAACTTTCAGGCCGCGGCTCCCCCGTCAAACGCGGGCTGGCCTCCGGCATCATGACCACCGTGGGCGGCCTGGGCCACGCCCTGCCCTATCTGATCCCGGACTTCTGGACCGCCACCACGCTCGCCTTGCTGATCGTCTTCGTGGAACTGTGGGCCATTGCCTGGATCCAGAACCGTTTCATGCAAACCCCGTTCTGGCGCGCCACCATGCAAGTGGTGCTGGGCGGCGCCCTGGTGCTGGGTGCCGGTGCACTGATCGGCAGCGGGTAGAACCGGCCCCGGCGCTCTCCCGCCCGCTTCGGAACAGCCACAGGCTGCCCTCCCCGGTTGGGCCCGGCAGCGCTGACGCGCTGCGGGTGCGCCTTTGCTTACACCGGGCTTCTCAGGGTCAAGGGTGGCAAAGCCGCCGCCCGCCAGCGCGGTCTGCCATTGAGGATGCTATGGCCAGTCTCACAATTGACTTAGTGCTCTTTTGGGCACACCTGCCCTTAGAGCGCGTCTCATCAGAACCCGCTGCCCCGTGCGCAGCACGGGGCCACGCCCAACTGCGAAAGGCATTCCAAAGGATGCCTATGAGCAGGCGGGAGCACATCCCTTTTGCCAAAAACAGCCTTTGCCAATTGGTCAGCTCTTGTTACCAATCCCCATGGCCGAGATCTTCTTCCGCACCCTGCCCTTCTTTGCAATCATCGGCCTCGGCTACTGGGCCGGGCGCAGCCGCTTCTTTACTGAGGACGCCACCGCCTACCTCACCCGCTTTGTGTTCTACTTCCCGCTTTCGGCGATGATCTTCGGCTTTGCCGCCAATCTGTCGTTTGCCGAGGTCTTTGATCCTATCCTGATCCTCGGCTATCTGGCCGGCACTCTGGCGGTCTACCTGCTGGTGACAGCCGTGGCCGTGTTCCGCGGGCTGGACATGCCCACTGCAGCGGTTGAGGCGCAATGCGCGGCAATCGGCAATGTCGGCTTTCTGGGCCTGCCGATGATGGCGATCCTGTTCGGTCCGGCCTCGATAGCGCCGATGATGGTAGTGCTGAGCGTCGATCTGGTGGTGTTTTCCTCGCTCATCGTCATTTTGATCAACGCAGGCCGCGGACAGGGGCTTGGTACTGCGACGTTAAAGCTGGTCGGGCTGGGGCTGCTGAAGAACCCGATGATTCTGTCCATTGTTGCGGGCCTCGCCTGGTCGGCCTCCGAGCTGCCGATCCCGGCGCCGGCAAACGACTTCCTCACCATCCTCGGCGGCGCTGCCACCCCCGGAGCCCTCTTTGCCATCGGCGCCTCGCTCGCCTCGAAATCGGCGGAACGGGTGCAGATCTCGGGCTGGCTCAGCTTTGCCAAGCTGGTGCTGCACCCGGCCTGCGTCGCCATCGCTGTGCTGTGGCTGATCCCCGCCGCCCCCTTTGCGGCCTCCGTCGCCATTGCTGCCGCATCGCTGCCGGTCGCGGGCAATGTCTACATGCTGGCACAGCATTACGGCGTGGCGCCGCACCGGGCCTCCGCCGCCATCCTGATCTCGACCGTGCTGTCGATCATCACCGTGCCTGCGGTGATCGCCTGGGTGTCCTGACACAGTTCTATAGACGGATCACGTAATCCTTGCGGGTGGTCTCGATCACCTCCCAGGTACCGCTGAAGCCGGGGCGCAGGATAAAACTGTCGCCTGCCGCCAGCGGATACTCAGCGCCGTCATCGCTGGTGATCACCGACCGCCCCTGCAAAATCCGGCAGTATTCCCATTCGTCATAAGAGATCCGCCACTTGCCCGGCGTCGATTGCCAGATACCGCAGTAAAGCCCGTCCCGCTCTTCCGCATTCCAGGTGGTGAACACCGGGTCGCCCGCAACCACCTTGGCCGGATCTGGGCGTTCGGTTTCCGGTTCCGCGGCGCTGATGGTCAGTCTTTGAAAATCGCTCATATCTCCGTCGCTCCCTGTTTTTCCGGCTGCAGACTGTTCCGGCATTCCGGCCCGGTGTCCAGCACCCCTTCGCGCCTTTCACCAAACAATCACCGGCCTTGCGCCCGCATGTTTGCGAAATCGCAAGCCTTGTGCCGCAAAAACCGGCATTGCTGCCGCCCTCCCGCTGGACCCTGAGGCCAACTGCGGATAGCGATAGGGCTAACAGATTATTAGGAGCCTCACCGATGGAAACCGTTTCCGAGAACCGTGCCTTTGGCGGCACCCAGGGCGTCTACAAACACGCCAGCAGCGCCACCGGCGGCGACATGACATTCGGGCTGTTCCTGCCGGAAGAGGCCAAAGACGGCCCGGTGCCGGTGCTGTGGTATCTGTCGGGTCTCACTTGCACCCACGAGAACGCGATGTCCAAGGCGGGCGCCCAGGCCTGGTGCGCCGAGCAGGGCATCGCCATTGTCTTCCCCGATACCTCGCCCCGCGGCGAAGGCGTCGCCGACGACGAGGCCTATGACCTGGGCCAGGGCGCGGGATTCTACGTGAACGCCACGCAAGACCCCTGGGCGCCTCATTTCCGCATGTGGGACTACGTAGCCGAAGAACTGCCAGCCCTGCTGGGCGAAAAATTTGCCATCGACCTGGACCGCCAGGCGATCACCGGCCATTCCATGGGCGGTCACGGCGCGCTGACGCTGGCGATGAACCTGCCGGGCCGCTACAAATCGGTCTCCGCCTTTGCGCCGATCTGCAACCCCACTGCGTCGGACTGGGGCCGCAAGCAGCTGAGCGCCTACCTGGGCGAAGATGAGGCTGCATGGGCCAAGCATGACGCCGCCCGTCTGATGCAGGAGAAAGGCTTCGACGGCCCGGTCCTGATCGACACCGGCACCTCCGACCAGTTCATCGACCTCCTGAAGCCCGAGGCGCTGGCCCACGCGGTGGCCGAACGCCGCCAGCAGGCCACCCTGCGGCTGCAGCCGGGCTATGACCACAGCTATTTCTTCGTGTCGACCTTCATGGAGGAGCATGTCTCCTTCCACGCCGACGCGCTGTACCAGAACTAAGAAACGAAGGACGCGGCCATGAGTGAAGACTTTGATTATGACCTGATCATCATCGGCTCCGGCCCCTCGGGCCGCTCCGCCGCCATTCAGGCAGGCAAGCTGCACCGCCGGGTGCTGGTGATCGACCGCAAGGACCGGCTGGGGGGCGTTTCGGTGCACACCGGCACCATCCCGTCGAAAACCCTGCGCGAAACCGTGCTGAACCTCTCGGGCTGGCGCGAACGCAGCTTTTATGGCCGCTCTTACCGGGTCAAGGATGATATCCTTGCCGAGGATCTGAAGGCGCGCCTGCACAAGACCCTCGATCACGAGGTCGACGTGCTGGAGCATCAGTTCAACCGCAACCATGTGGACACGCTGATGGGTCTGGCCAAATTTATCGGCCCGAACGAGGTTGAGGTCGCCACCGAAGCCGGCGAAACCACCCGGCTGACGGCAGAGAAATTCCTGATCTCCACCGGCACCCGCACCTACCGCCCGGATTACGTGCCGTTCAACGGCCGCACCGTGGTTGATGGCGATGATTTCCTTGAGATGGCCGATATTCCGCGCTCACTGGTGGTGATCGGTGCCGGCGTGATCGGGGTGGAATATGCCACCATGTTCTCGGCGTTGGATGTGCGCGTCACCCTGATTGAGCCGCGCGAGAGCTTCCTTGATTTCATCGACAAGACCCTGATTCAGGAGTTCACCCACCAGATCCGCGAAAACGGCGTTGATCTGCGGCTCGGCTCCGCGGTGGAATCCATCGAGGACGCGGGCGAGCATGTCGAAGTGACCCTGGACAACGGCCGCCATGTGCGGGCTGAAATGCTGCTGTTTGCCGCCGGCCGGCTGGGCGCAACAGCCTCGCTGAACCTTGAGGCGACCGGACTGAAGACAGACCACCGCGGCCGCCTGTCCGTGGACCGCAAGACCTACCAGACCGAAGTGCCCCACATTTATGCTGCAGGCGATGTGATCGGCCATCCGTCGCTCGCCTCTACGTCGCTGCAGCAGGGCCGGGTTGCTGCCTGCCATGCGCTCGACACGCCCACCATGCCCGAAAGCCCCTGGTATCCCTATGGCATCTATTCGGTGCCGGAAATGTCCACCTGCGGCATGTCCGAAGAAGAACTGCAAGAGCGCGGCATCCCTTACGAGGTCGGCGTCGCCCGCTTCCGCGAAACATCGCGCGGGCACATCATGGGGCTGGAGCACGGCATGCTGAAAATGCTGCTGTCGCTGAAAACCCGCCGGGTGCTGGGCGTGCAGATCGTCGGCGAAGGCGCAACCGAATTGATCCACATCGGCCAGGCGGTGATGAACCTGCAAGGCACGGTGGATTACTTCGTGCAGAACACCTTCAACTACCCGACTCTTGCCGAGGCGTATAAAATCGCCGGCCTCGACGCCTTTAACCGGATGCCGATCCCGGAAGAGTTCAAGGTCAGCAAACCCGCCCGCAAGACCAAAGCCAAAGCAGCACCTAAGGCAGAAGCCAAGCCCGAGGCAGACAAAAAGGCCGCCGAGTGACCGCGCTATACATTGACGCCGACGCCTGCCCGGTGAAGCAGGAGGCCGAGCGGGTCGCCACCCGCCATGGCTTGCGCATGTTCGTGGTTTCCAACGGCGGGCTGCGCCCCTCGCAGAACCCGCTGGTGGAAAACGTGATCGTGTCTGAGGGCGCCGATGTCGCCGACATGTGGATCGCAGACCGCTGCGGCCCTGGCGATGTGGTGGTAACGGGCGACATCCCCCTTGCCGCCAAATGCATCGAGGCAGGTGCGCGCGTGCTGCGCCACAACGGTGAGCGGTTTACTGAGGCCAACATCGGCCAGCAACTGGCGATGCGCGACCTGATGGCCGACCTGCGCGCTGCCAATCCGCTGGGCGCAGGCGGCAGCGGCAAGGGCTTTACCAAGGCCGACCGCTCGCGGTTCCTGGACGCGCTGGAACGCGAGCTAAGGGCAGCAAAACAGGCCTGACCCGGATCAAGACTCCGCGCCAGCGGACCGCGTGCAACGCGGCCAGGCCTTAACGCGGGAGCAGACCGCCGAACACCCGGACAGGCGCGTTCAGGGGCAGGAAACAGGAGGGCAACGGCATGAGCGCAGAGATAAAGATCAGCGTCCCCGGCCTGTTCGCCGCCGCCGGTGCCGGCGTTTCCTTCTCGGTCATCGACATGATCTTCAAGTTCCTGTCGGGTGATTACCCGCTTTACGAAATGGTGCTGTTCCGCTCCGTCATCGCGGTAGCCGTCATGCTTGCTATTATCATGCCGCTGGAGGGCGGCTACCACCTCTTGCGCACCCACCAGCCGAAACTGCACCTTGCGCGCTGTCTGGTGGTGTTCTTTGCCAATATCTGCTTTTTCACCGGCCTCACCCTGCTGCCGCTGGCAGAAGCAGTAGCGATTGCCTTTGCCACGCCATTGATCGTCACCGCCCTGTCGGCGCTGTTTCTGGGCGAACGTCCCGGCCCCTGGCGCTGGGGCGCAGTGTTTGCCGGCTTCCTGGGTGTACTGATCATCATGCGCCCCGGCCCCGGCACCTTCCAGGCCGCGGCGCTGCTGCCTTTCCTCGGCGCCTGCGGCTATGCAACCCTGCACGTGCTGACCCGCCGCGCCGGCAGCAGCGAGGCCGGTGCGACGCTCGCCTTTTATCCGATGATGGGCTTTCTGATTCTCAGCGCCCTGGCTGGTCTTGCCTTTGGCGACGGCCGCTTTGCCACTGGCGACAGCCCGGCCTTCGACTTCATTCTGCGCGCCTGGATCTGGCCCGCGCCGCAGGACTGGCCCTATCTGATCGGCGTCGGTATCGCGGGTTCGGCGGGCGGCTATCTGGTCAGCCAGGCCTACCGCATGAACGAGGCCGCGCTGGCCGCCCCGTTTGAATACATCGCGATGCCGATGTCGGTCCTGTGGGGCATGCTGATCTTCAACGAATGGCCCGACCTGCCGGTCTGGCTCGGCAGCGCCCTGATCATCGCCTCCGGCCTGGTCTCCGTCTGGCGCGAAACCCGCCGCAACCGCCCCGCCCCGCGTCCCCGCCCGCGCGCAGAAGGATAAGCCACATGCCCATTGATGCCGTCGTCTTCGACATCGGCCGCGTGCTGATCGAGTGGGAGCCGGAACGCTTCTACGACAGCCGCATCGGCGCCTCCCGCCGCAAACAGCTGTTCGATCAGGTCCCCCTGCACGAAATGAACCTGAACGTCGACCGCGGCCACCCTTTCCGCGGCAGCGTCTATGCCCTGGCAGATCAGCACCCGGAGTGGCGCGAGGAAATCCGCTGGTGGCACGGATGCTGGCTGCAGATGGTCCCGCGCAAAATCTCCCGCAGCGTCCGGCTGATGCAGGCCTTGCAGGCCAAAGGCATCCCGGTCTTTGCGCTCAGCAACTTCGGCGCCGAGACCTTTGAACTGGCCTGCGGTTGCTATCCGTTCTTGCGTGGCTTTGACCGCACATTTGTCTCTGCCCATTTGAAATGCATCAAGCCAGAGCCGGAAATCTATGCCATTCTCGAACGCGAAACAGGGGTAGCGCCGGACCGGCTGCTGTTCACCGACGACCGCCTAGAGAACATCGAGGCCGCCACGATACGCGGCTGGCAGACCCATCTGTTCACAACCCCCGCCCTCCTGGCGGCGCGGCTGGTGCAGGCAGAGCTGCTAACAGAACATGAGGCCGCCTGAGACGGCACACGCAAAAGGAAGACAGGCACATGAGCATCCCATTCATCGGGTTTGACGAGGGCGAAGCGCTGCTCGATTGGATCAGTTTCACGGGCGCCCTGGCTGCCAGCCACGATTTGCCCAAGGCCGGGATCGGCGATACATTCCTCTACCGCGATCCTGACACGCTGCTCAGCCGCTCCGCCTGGATTGACGGCATGGGCCTGGCAGTGAAGACAGCCAACGTCTTCCCGCGCAACCCCGGCGCAGGCAAGCCGATGATCAACGGCTCCGTCTGCCTTTACTCGGACGCGGACGGCACACTTGAGGCGCTGGTCGACTTCCACCTGGTCACCAAATGGAAGACTGCGGGCGACAGCCTGCTCGGCGCCCTGCGGCTGGCCAACCCCGCCGCCCGCGAAGTGCTGATCGTCGGCGCTGGCACCGTCGGCGGCTCCCTGATCGAAGCCTTCGGCGCCGGCTTCCCGCAGGCGCAGATCCGGGTCTGGAACCGCACCGGTTCCAAGGCCGAGGACCTCTGTGCCAAATACCCCGGCACCCTCCACGCACCGGATCTGGAAACCGCCGTGAGGGCGGCGGATATCATCGTTACCTGCACCATGTCCTCTGAGCCGGTGATCAAGGGCGAATGGCTCAGCCCCGGCCAGCACCTCAACATGATCGGCGCTTACCGCCCCGACATGCGCGAGGCCGATGACGAGGCGCTGCGGCGCGCGCAGGTCTTTTGCGACAGCTTTGATACCACCCTGGACCACATCGGCGAATTCAAGATCCCGCTGGCTGCCGGCACCATCCAGCGCAGCGACGTGCTGGCGGACTACTATGCCCTCAGCCGGTTCCCAGCCTATGACCCGGCCCGGATCACGCTGTTCAAGAACGGCGGCGGCGCCCATCTCGATCTGATGACCAGCCACCACATCCTGCAAAAATGGAAGGCCAAGGCATGATCTTGCTGCTGGTCCTTGTTGTTCTGCTGATCGCCGCCGCGCCTTTCCTGCGCGAACGCCTGCGCAAACCGATGAACACAAAGGTCCGGCAATCCGCCCCCGGCGCCTTCGCGCAGCTCTCCGGCGGGCTGACCCACTACCGCTGGTCCGGTCCTTTGCGCGGGCCGGTTGCGGTCTGCGTGCACGGCCTCACCACACCGTCGTTTGTCTGGGACGGCGTCGCCCGGGGACTGGCCGCCATGGGCTACCGGGTGCTGAGCTATGACCTCTACGGGCGCGGCTACTCGGACCGCCCGGAAGGGCTGCAGGACAGCAGTTTCTTTACCACCCAGCTGGAACAGCTGCTGCAGGATCAGGAGGTCGGCGATGATTTCACCCTGATCGGCTATTCCATGGGCGGCGCCATTGCCACCGCCTTTGCCGCCGCTCACCCCACCCGCCTGCGCGAGCTGATCCTGCTGGCGCCGGCCGGCTTCGGCAGCAGCCCTGGCCGCCTCACCCGGATGATCCGCCAGATCCCGGTGCTTGGCGATTGGCTGATGCACGCGCTCTACCCGGCGCTGCACATCCGCAGCACCGAGGCCGAGCGCAACCTGCCGTCCTCGGTACCCGGCGTCGTCGACCTGCAGCAGCGCGAGCTGGGCTTTCAGGGTTTCATCCCCGCGGTGCTTGCATCCCTGCGCGGCATCCTGAACGAAGATTTCACCGATGAGCTGCGCGGCCTGCACAAGGCCGGCGTGCCGGCGCTGGTGATCTGGGGCCAGGACGACGCAGTGATCCCGCCAAACTCCGCCGGCCGCCTGGCCGAACGCGCCCGCTCGGTCCGCCAGGAGGAAATCCCGGGCGCGGGCCACGGCCTGCCTTACACCCACACGGACGAGGTGCTGCAGATCATCGCCAAAAACCACCGCCGCGGCCTGATGTGACATCCGCGGATAGGCTCCTGTTGCTTCATCTTTGCAGAAATACTCCGGGGTCCGGGGCTGGGCTGGTGGGGGGGATCGGAGTTAATTGGAATGGTGGGCACGGGGTAAATTTGAACGAGGCCTTCGGGTGCGTCAAGAAAACCCTGTGTTTACTGGGAAACCAAATTTGGCTCTCAATCCTGCACCTCGGTCGATGTGGCGCACAATAGATTTTATTATTGCCGCTGATTGCCGCTTGATGCCAAGTGCGGAAACAAACCCTCTCACCATTCGTGCATAGAGGCCACCACCCGCCCGATGCTTGCCAGTTCGCCGGAGGCAAGTTCTACCTGGATAGGCGCATATTCGGGATTGTGACTGCACAGCTTGACCTGGCGTTGCGGCAGGATTTGAAGCCGCTTGATGAGCAAGTCATCACCCAGGCGAAAAACATAAGTCACGCCATCTTTCATATCCGTGGCGGTCGTGTCGATAACTGCAAGATCGCCATTGGAAAGTCTGGGTTCCATACTGTCACCTGCGACCCTGACCACTGCGAGATTGTCCGGGTTCAAGTTTCTGCGCGTTAGCCACCGACGACTAAAGGCGTAGTGGCCAACAACGCTCCCGTCAGTGGCTTGCGCACCATTACCCGCTGAAACTGCTACGTCATAGCGCGGGACATGCACAAAATCATTTTCTTCAGGCAAATATTGCCCATCACCCTGGCTGGGCGATATTTGCCCATCCCCGCCGAGGCCAAGCAGTGCGTTAATATCAATGGCAAACTCTTTCCCTAGGGCAAACAGGAGTTCATGATCAGCCCTTTGGTGGCCTGTTTCCACATGCTTTATCTTATCAGCAGTCACGCCAAGGCGACTGGCCATGGCCGCTCTGGATAGGCCTAAACTTTGCCTGAGATTGGCAAAGTTTGCCGAAAGTTCAGTCATTTAGCACCCAATAAGTATGTAATCAGGAAATAATGTCCCATGCACTCTTGCATGATTTGGAAATATTTGCCAGATTAAGTTTGCAAGATACAACGCAACGAGCATTGCGAGGAAAATATGGCACTAAAAAATAAAATGTTCCAGCCTGGAACCATCCTGCATGAGGTGATTGACGGTGCGTTCCGGTCGATGGGCACCACCTTTGAGGCCTGGTGCCGCGAAAACAGCGTGCATTCCAGCACCGCACGCAACGCCACATATGGCCAGTCCTCAGGCGTGCGCGGCGATCAGCTCCGCGAACGGATCATTGATGCCGCTGGCCGCGACACCGTGAAAGCCGCCTACACCAAGCGGATGGTCATGGAAGCTTCCCGCTTAAAAAGTCCTTGCCCCGCTATGGAGAGCGGGGCGGCAGCGTAAGCGCGGATTGGCTGAAAGGGCTGTGTGACCAGCACATGATCAGCGGCGAGGAGCTGGGAGAGATCCTGCAAATCTACGCCGACTACCTGGAACAGAACCGCCCCGAAGCCGTCAACGAGATCGAGGCAGCCCGCCGCATCGGGCTGAGCATCCAAGAGATCCTTGAGGAACAGGCATGACCCCCAACCATAAACAATTTGAGGCAGCGCAGCGTGTATTCGCAGAGCAGGCGCTGGCAGGACTGTCCGACACGGCCAAGGTGCATTTCGCACTCAAGCTCATGACCGACGTGCGGAACCCGGAAGCCGCCGGGGCGCTGAGCTTTGCGGCCAAGCGCGCCGGTGAACACGCCGCCATCCTGATGCGCGAAGCCTTTGAGCAGGAGTGCGTGTGATGAATGAGCGGTTTCTGGATCAGGCGGAACGGGCCGTTGAGGCCGAACGCGCACGGGCCGTGCAGCAAGTAACGAACGCAGTAGCAGGTGCAGGCCGCAAGGACTGCCGGGACTGCGGCGATGAGATTGAACCCAAGCGGCGCGCAGCCGCACCCTTTGCGGTGCGCTGTGTGGCCTGCCAGCAGGTTGCAGAAAGAGCGGTGTAATCCATGGGTCAGGCACTTCATAAATTCGAGTTGATTGAGGGAGGTTGTTTTGAGCTGGGCCAGGTCCAGCCAAAACAACTGGCAAAACAACCTCAAAACAACCCTGAGAAATGGCTTGCCAGTGTCGAGCTTGAGGATCTGGCTGGTGTATCCCAGGCGGCGGTTCACAAGGCACTGTCCAAACGCTCCTGGCGCGGCTGCGATCTGGTGGTGCGTGAGGAGATCACCGGGCGCGGGCGCGGCGGCAAGACGCTGCAAGTGCATGTGGACAGCCTGCCGGCCGATCTGCGCGAAGCATGGTATCTGGAGCGCGGCATTGTCCTGCACGAAAAACCCGATGCGGACACCGGCCAGACAGTGCTGGTGCCGGAACAGGCCTATAAGAATGACGCCCGGTTTGAGGCCGATTTGGAATTGGCGCGGTGGCGGCATGAGGTTATCCGCCCGCTGCTGACCCTTGAAAGGCAGTCGGCGGAACGCGCCGCGCTGATCGGGGAATTGGCAACAGTGCCGCGCCTATTCCCGAACGGCGCTCGCAAGGCGGTCACCAAACAGACAATCTATAACTGGCTGAATGCCTTTGAGGCCGAGGGCCTGAGCGGTCTGATCCGCAAGAAACGCAATGACACTGGAGCCAAGCGCCAGAAAGTCACACGGGCGTGGGATGCGTTCTTTGCTGCGCACATTGATCCAAAGGCGCAGGCCCAGGTCAGCGATGATCTGACCACCTATATCCGCTCGCTTTGGGCATCCGGCGAGCGCGGCTGGCGGTCGATCTCGGAGAAATCCACCACCCGGCTGATTGAGCTATCCCGCGATCTGCGCGTGGTATCTTTTGATGCGCTGGACATGGGCCGCAGCGGTGACACAGCCAAGGCAGCAACGCAGTTTGGCGTTTGCTATGTGAACCGGCGCAAGGTCGAGGTTGAGCGGGAATACCGGATTATCGCGGTCAAGAATAAGGACAACGCGGTATTCCAGGACAAATACATGCCGTCGATCCGGCGGGATTATTCGGACCTGGCACCGCGCCAGATCGTGGTTGGCGACGTGCACCCGGTGGACATCATGATGCGCCGCCCCGACGGCACCGTGGTCTATCCCAAGGCCATCGCCTGGTATGATGTGGCCACCAATGAGATCCACATGACGTTTGTGCTGCTGGAGCCGAAAGAGGGTATCCGCCGCGAGCATGTGGCCATGAGCTTCCAGGCCATGGTTGAGGAATGGGGCCTGCCCCAGATGCTGTATCTGGATAACGGCTCGGAATACTCCTGGGATGCGATGATCGGGGGCTTTACCCAGCTTTCCAAACTGACCAACGGCGGCATGAAGGTCTATGACCTGGACGGCAGCCCGGATGTTGCAAAGCGGGTAGCGCAGGGCCGCGAGGCAATCACCCGGTCCCGCCCGTACAATGCGAAGGGCAAGCCCGGCATTGAGGGCGCATTCGGCAACCTGGAGCAGGTGTTCTTTGCCACTATCCCCGGCTGGACCGCTGGCGACCGCATGAACAAGAAAACCCATGCCAAGGGCAAAGACCCGGTTGCCTTCCAGGGCGATGCGCATGCCTTCCTGAAAACCGCAGGCCAGGCGCTGGAGTGGTATCACAAGCGCCCGCAGCATGGGCGGTTGAACGGTGCCAGCCCCAACGAGAGCCTGCGCGGTTTCATTGATGAGGGCTGGGGCAAAACGGTTCTGTCCCGTCCTGAGGTGCTGGCGCTGGCGTTCTCGGAGGAAGTGGAGCGGGTGCCGGATCGGGGCCGTGTCAGCTACACCCCGCGCCGTGGTGAGACACTCTATTACTATGCGGATGAGCTGCTGGGCTATGACCGGCGCATCACCCTGCGCGTGCCAGCGTTCAATCCTGAGTTCGTGTTCTGCTTTGATGGTGATGAGTTGATCTGCCAGGCCTTCCCGGAACGCGCCTACGGTGTGCTTGACCCGCGCGGTGCGGAGGAAGTCAACCGGCGCGGCAAGGCGTTCCGCCGCCAGATCGCCGAGAAACGCCGCCATGTGGCCCTGCTGTCTCTGACCGAGGAAACCGAACGCCATATTGCGCATATGCCTGACGCACCGGAGGCCCCGGTGGCGGCGATGGTTGACGCGGGCATGATCGACCGCATGGCACGGCTGGCCAGCCAGGATCAGCAAACCGCGCTGGCCGATGCCGAGAACCGCCGCCAGCAGCGCACCGCGCAGCAGTGGAAAACCGGCCCGAATGAAGCCTTGAACAATCTCAAATATGCGGAGGACGACGAATGAGCGATTTCGTCAAAACGCCCCTGGCCGAGCAGGCCCATCAGATGTGCCAAGTGGTTCTGACCGCCCGGAAATACAGCCGTGCAGGGCAGATTGTCGGCGACCCTGGCACCGGAAAATCATCCTTGACCGATTGGCTGGCAGAAGAATTTGGCGGTGTGCGTATCGAATGCTGGGCTGGCATGGGTGACAAGCACATGCTTCAGGAGCTGGCCCGCGCCTATGACACCCGGTTTGGCACCAACATGGAACTGGCAGGCACGTCCAACACGCTGTTCCAGCGGCTTGTGGCCGAGGGACTGGATGGAAAGCTGCTGCTGGTTGATGAGGCCAATCACCTGAGGTGGCGTTCGCTGGAAGTGCTGCGCGGCCTGTCGGACAAGGGCGCTGGCCTGATCCTGTCGGGCACTGACCTGCTGTCCAAGACCATGACGCACCCGCAGATCCGCATCTACATGGAACAGCTCCGGCAGCGGATCGGCGCAAAGAAGATCGTTATGCAGCCCATCGCCCAGCCGGATGAACTGGCGGCCTATGTGCTGGCCCCGCGCTTTCCGTCGCTCACCAAGACAGGCGCAAAACGGTTCCATGCGTTGTCTGGCGGCAACTGGCGCAGTGCGCACGAACTGGCCGACGCCTGCGAGCGGCTGATGAGCAATGAGCAGATCACTAAGCTGGATGATCGCGTGGTTGAAACCGCAGCGGCCTGGATGGCCGGTCATTCCTGAGGACACCAGCATGAACATCGGATGCGATATGGCCAGCGGCCCGGATCAAACAGTGGTCAGCTTTGGCCCCGGCTGCCCAGGTTTCACCATCGGCGAACTCACCCGGCTGGCCGCAGGAGCCAAGACCAAGGTGCAAGCCTCGGCCCGTGGGTGGTCGATGCTGAGCCGGGAGGAAATCCAGGCGCTCGCTTGGTTCGCCCACCTGTTTCTTGAAGACACGGAACCGGGCCAACCGGCCCCGATCCGTCCCGAACCACCCGTAATTTCACACGTCTGAACAGGAGAAAGACATGGCAACCCGCAAAATGAAATCGACCGCAACCAACGTGCCGGTTCCCCAGGATGACAGCGAGGCGCGCAGTGTCATCCGCGAAATCGGCGATCTGAACCGCGAAGGACTGCGCCTTGAGGCCGAGCTGAACGACAAGGTGGCCAAGCTCCAGGAGGAGTATGGCGAGAAGGTCGCGCCGATCCGCGAACAGGTCACGGCCAAACAGGAAGGCCTCAAGATGTTCTGCGAGGTCAACCGCGACCGGCTGACCGGTGGCGGCAAGGTGAAGTCCCACAAATTTGCTACTGGCGAGATCTCCTGGCGGCTGCGCCCGGCCAAGGTCAACATCCGGGGCAAGGATGATGTGATCACCGCCATCAAAGAGGCACGGCTGGCCAAGAAATTCCTGCGCACCAAGGAAGAAATCAACAAGGATGCCATGCTGGAGAAGGACAACCGCGCCACGGCGGCGGCCCTCAAAGGCGTGACCATCGGTTCGGATGGCGAGGATTTCATTGTGGAACCCTTTGAAACCGAACTGGCAGAGGCGTCCTGACCAAAGGTCAGGCGCCCATGGCGACCGCCACAAAAAGGTGACGGCCCGGAGAGACGGGCACCCCCTAAAGACAATGAGGAAAACCATGAAGAAATCAGAACTTATCGCAGCAGTTGCCAGCACGGCAGATGTCAGCAAAGCGGACGCAGAGCGCGTGCTTGACGCCTTCACCGGAGTGGCGCGCACCGCGTTGTCCGAGGGCAAGAAAGTGCCGCTCACCGACTTTGGCACCTTTGTGACCAAAGAGCGCGCCGCCCGCGCCGGGCGCAATCCGCAGACCGGCCAGCCGCTGACCGTCCCCGCCAAGACGGTGGCGCAGTTCAAGCCCGCCAAGTCTCTGGCTGATCACCTGGCCTGACGATCTGCCGTCGCGCCGGGCAGGCTTCCGGCGCGGCGGCCACCGAGAGGACAAAACAATGAACGCAGATCGTGACCGGAATAAACGGAAAATCGAAGCCTTGCGCCAAATGACAGTGCGCACAGGGTGCACGGAAGCTGAGGCGCTGGCAGCGGCGGAACGTGCGGCCAAACTCATGAAAGAACATGGCATCGCCGATGTAGAGCTGGGAATTGAGAGATCAGCTATCAAAGCGAAATCAATGGGGCGCGGTGCGCGGGACTTCCTTTGGAGTGTCTTGACCGATTGCACCAACACTGTGCTGGTTTTCGATCCGAACCAGTCAGAGGCGATTTTTCTGGGGGAAGCACCTGGATCGGAAATTGCGGCATACCTCTATACGGTTTTGAACCGCGCAATCGACCGGGCGGTTCGTGACTACAAATGCACCGCATCTTACCGCCGCCGGAAAACCGTATCCAGCAAACGGGCTGCGGTTCATGATTTCACCTCAGCCATGGCATTGCGCTTAGCGCATAAGCTGCGGGCTTTGTTCGCTGGTGGCGTTTCGGAGAAATCCAAGAACCGTGCTGTTGCTGCCAGAGACGCCGCCTTTCCAACGCTGACGAAAGTGAGCGCACCGGAACGCAAAACCAAGTTCAATCCGAAAGCCGCTTCTGCGGGTATGCAGGCGGCTGCCGGAGTGGAGCTGGCGCATGGTGTTGGCGGTGAGCGCACTGATTTGATTGGGGGTGTGACATGAGCCTTTCTGGAACCCTGTCACCAAAAGACCTGATCGCCAAAATCGCCTATGTCTCGCAGGCGCTGTACTATCAGTCTGGAGAACCCAGCATAGCATACGCCGGGGCAATCGTCTCGCATCTGGCCGCTCACCCGGAGGATGTTGAGGCGTTTATGCGCGATGGTGCCGAAATGCTCATTGATGGCCGTATGACGCTGATCAGCGGGTGCTTGGCTCACCGTTGCAATGACGGCCAGGTGCGTGGCTCTCATGAGATCCGGGAACTCACCTCGGCGCGGAAGGTGCTGCAATGACCCCCTCCCGCGTTACCCCCGCTGAGATCGCCGAGATTGTCGGCTGCACCGAAAAGCATGTGCGCCGGATGATTGGTCGGGCGCGCGGGGCCGGTCACCACGTCAGCCCGGAATGGTTCGGGCGGATCATGCGCATTGAAGACGGGGAGCACGGCCCGGAGGTCGTGTTCGCCACCCTGCCGGATCACATCCGCGAGGCGTTTGTGATGCTGGATCAGCCGGAACTCCCGCTCACTTAGCCCGGCGCAAATTGAATTTGAATGACCGTTTCCAACCCCTGCATTGACCCCAAGGAACACAACGATGAGTGCTGCAAAAAAGACCTCCCCTAACCGCCGCAACGGTGATCTGGCCATGATCCATATCGCTGCCAAGCGGCTGTTTGGCGATGTCTCCAAGGGCAGCGATACCCGTGCCGATTATGAGGATTGGCTGGCGCGCCACACCGGCAAACGGTCTGCGGGCAAGCTGACCGTTGCTGAGCGCATAGAGCTGATCAAGACCCTGCGCCAAGAGGGGCTTATCCCGGAAAAAGGGCGCGGCGGCTATGGCCAGACGGCGGGCGGCGAGGATCGGCCCACCTCGGCCCAATGGGCCAAGATTGGCGGGCTGTCGCGGGATCTGGGCTGGGACGGGCTGGAAGATGCCCGGCTGCAAGCCTTTGTGAAGCGCACCGCCAAGATATCCAACGCCCGGTTCCTGTCCCGGCATCAGGCCACTGCCGTGATCACCGGCCTGGAGCAGTGGGTGCGCCAGGGCAATGCCGAGGGGGTGCCGGATGCAATGTCCTAAGTGCGGCGGGAAATCCCTTGTTTATGGCGGGCGTTCCCATGGCGCGGTGCGCCAGCGATACCGCCGCTGCCGGATCTGCAACCATCGGTATACCACCTGGGAGGAAATCGAAGACCGGACCTTGCGCAAGTACGAGAAAAAAGCAGTGCGCGCGGATCTGTTTGCCGAATTGGAAGATAAAACAGAAGGTTACGCCGATGGCGAAAAGAGTGCGTAGACCTGCAGCAGGTCTACACGCCGGGATCGGCCACAACGGCGGCCCGGATATGGAAGCGGAGCGCCTGTTTAAGTTGATCGGCCCGCGCACCTCTGAGACCGCCGTGCCGTTTGAATGCGGGGCACCCTGGACGAGGTATGCGACGCCAACCGAACTCAAGCGCCTGGCCAAGCTGCAAGCACGGATCTGGCTGCGCGAGATGGGACTGAAAGACGATAGGGCCGCGCGCCGCCGCATCATGAAAACATGCATCCAGCGCATGAGCCGGGCCAAAGATAAGAACTGAGAGGAAACAGTATGTTAGATCACAAAACCATTTCGGAAACCCTGTTCGAAAACGATATTCGGATGGACTGCATCACCTGGCTGGCAGGCGCAACCGAGGGGTTCACGAATGATGAGTTTTTTACCGATGCCATTTTTGATGCCCTGAACGATTTTGTTTGGGTTCATGACAGCATGAAGATTTTCAATGACGCACCGGAATGCCACGATGAAATCGACTTCCTGGAGTGGACCATCAATCACGGGCTATTTGGGTTTATTCTGCGAGTGCGCACACCGAAACCCACCAAGTTCTGCGCTGATGGCAGCTATCACTCTGCATCATGGGGCTACACGGCAGGCACTGCAATCTATGTGACTGATCTTGCCGAGGCGATGCCCATGGCTATTGCCTGGCGGGATGCCCAGATGGCGGACTGGCGGAACGCAGAGGCCGCCGCATGACCATCGCACAACAAGCCCTCCAGTCCGCTGTGCGCCGCCGTATGGCACGTGCAGTGGTGATCAGGGATGCCAAGGCCTATGAGGCGCTCTACGGCCAGCTACAGGGCGCTATGAGCAATGCCTGGTCTGATGCGATGCGCGAAGGGATCGCGGGGGCGCTGGACCGGCTGCGCGATCTCGGCCCCGGCAAGTTCACCGATCAGGATGGCAAGATGATCCTGCGGGTGCTTGAGGGATCGGTGGGGGCCGAGGCGATCAGCGCGGCCATGCGTGAGCCGGTGATCAACCTCACGGATGCGCTGTACCGTGTCGGGGCCGAAGAAGTCGGCAAGGCCACCGGGGTTTCCATCGCTTTCATGCGCCCGGATCTGGATGCGCTCGACATCCTGAAATCCGGCAACCTGTACTGGATCGGCAATAGCTGGAACGTGAACACGCAAAACCTTATGGCGCAGGCGCTTGAGGACTATTTCACCGAAGGCATGACGCGCGAGGAGCTGACCGCGCGCTTTGCCAAGGATTTTGGAACACTCGCGGAGCGCGGGCAGAGGTATTGGGAGATCCTGGCGGATCACACCGCCACCAAAACACGTGAAATGGGGCGCGTATCTGGATATGAGCGGGCGGGGATTGCCCGCGTCCAGGTGCGTGCCCATCTGGATGAGCGCACCACCAGGATATGCCGGCACATGCACGGGCGCATCATTGATGTGCCCAGGCTGCGCGAACAGCGGGATGAGTATCTGGAAGCGGTCAGCCGCCGCAATGAGCCTGCCGCCAAGGCTGCCTGGACCATGCATGGCGGCGATGCGGATCTGAGCAACACCCCAACCTCCAAGCTGGACCGGGGCACCGCCGGGCCGCCCTATCACTTCCGGTGCCGCACCATCACCGTGGCCTATTTCGGCAGCGGTGACAGCGACATTGACCGCTGGACCCGTGCCGCCTATGACCGTGAACCCCTGGGCCGCAAGGATATTGGCACGGTGATTGACCGGGCCAAGGGCGCACGCTGGCCGCATACCAAGGTGGTGCGCGGCCACTACCGCAAGCACGGCGGCAGGCTGGGCCGGAACACACAGGCGGACTACAGCCAGGCTGCGGTGGATCTTATCCGGCGCGGGGATCGGGATGTGTATCTTTCCATGCGCCAGGGCGTTTTGAACGCCACTTTCGTGCGGGCCAAAACCATCACGCTGGCAAGCGGCAAGACGCGCCAGGGCTTTGAAGTCACCGCCGTGGATATGACTGAGAACAAGATCACCAGCCACCACTGGCGCGCGAAGATTGAAACCACGGGCGATGAGGTGCCCGCACAGAAACAGCCCGGACGGGGGATAATGAAATGGCTTACACAGTATTGGGCATGAAGCCCGAAGACCTGGCCGGAGAGCCGCTGCTGGCCGGCATGTTCGGCTGTTATGACACCATCGGCGATCCTGCCTTTGATCTGGATCGGGATGAATGCCTTCATGAGCGCTCCGCTTATGAACTGGTGCGCGATCAGCTTACCGATGCGCAGCGGGCCGAGCTGAACCAAGTAGACGCCTATTGGAAGGCAAACCCGGAGGCATTCAATGCCGCCTTTGCGGTGTTCCACTTCCAGGAGGATAAGGCCACCGCGCTCACCGGCTTTGTGGTTGATGAGCATGGCGACGTGCCCCCCATCCCGCGCGGGCATTGGTGGTGGCGTCCGATTGAGCAATGACATGCAAAGAAAATCGAGAAATCTTTGCATGTTGCGGAGACGTGTAAAGGAAAGCCGGTTTTCCTTTACACGTTTGAATGACGAGAGGGAGTGAGACATGGCTATTATCGTTTGCCCGTCCTGCGGCGGTACTGGCACCTATAGCCGCCATGAGGGGCGTGACGGCTGGCAGACATTTACCTGCACCACTTGCGGCGGTGAACGTGTTGTTGATGAGCAAATCACGCGGGTGTTGAAGCGGCTGCAGCCTATCCCTAAACACGCGGCGCAAAATAAATTGGATTGATTGCCGCCCGCCCGCTACAACCCAGGAAGGTTCTAAGATTACACTTCAATCACTTGGAGAATTTTCTCTGATGTCATTTCTTATGAAGTCCTGCAAAGCAGATCACCACCTAAAGAAGGCGGATAGCATACGGATAGGTACTCTAGGATACTTCCGAAAGCACCCAGACCCTGAAGTGGGAGACGATCTTGAAGCAGCTCTTTCAACCAGAGTAGAAATACGATCGCCAAGCGTTTTCCCAAGCCAAGTTCTGACTGCAATTCTGCCTCAGGGCATAGATTTTGGTGATAACGCGAAAATTCTTCGGCGACCCCATCAAATGTACCTGAATCACTACCACATCAATAAAGTTGTGAGGGGACAGGTGCATATTGAGCGTTATGATTGCCGGTATGTGACCGAAGGATCTGATGCATTGATTTTCTGCATGACGCTGGTGAAAGATCAAGCTTCAGATCCAAGGCTTGGCTACAGTTCCTCTTGGAAGATGCGGAGGTCCTCGGCAGAGCGCTTTGGAAAAAAGCTGCTAGCCGAACTAAACGGAAAATTTCGCGATGAACCCGTGTATTTCTTAGGTGAAGACCATGAAGAAAATGGGGTAGATCCGAATGCGGTGAGTTTTACTTTACATCATGCACCTGTCAAATACCGGGCTAGAAATGTGCACCTTGTAGATCCGTCGCTCACCGAACTTCGCAAGCTGGGCCATCTGTTGAAAAACTCAGATATGGTTAAGACTTTAAACTACGTTGATCAAGACGAGTACCGTTTCTGCTTTCGCCTTCTTCACAAAGATACCTTGGTCAAACTAAGAAGCGACCTAGAACATGTTGACATCAATGCGAGTTTCTTCCGGCGGTACACTTTGTAGCAGCGCATCTTTATTGGAGAACCTACTCCTGTTCAGCGAATGTACTGAGAAAAGCGGCTCCGCTTAGGCGGGGCCGTCTTTCATTTTGCGCAGTTGCGCGGCTTCCACCCGGTAGAGCGCGGCACGGTTCTGCTTGGTTGCGATGTCCCCGCTGACCCAGCCGGGGCGGATGCCGGTGCCATAGCGGGCCAGCAGGGCTTTGACCTCCTGATCACAGGACGCGGCCAGTTCCTCCAGCGTTTCCGGTGTTGGTTCAATCATTTGTCGGCCTTCCCGTCCATCTTGTCTTCAATGCGCTGGAGGCCTTCCTTGATGTCGTTAAACCCTTTGCGCATTTCGTCCCGGTCCCGTCCTTGCATAGCTTCCAGAAGTGCCACGCGCCCTTTGAGGCTGAACCATGCACCAGCCACCACGACCAGCGTGCCCCCCCAGGTCAGGATGTCTTTTAGCTCAACCTGCATGCCGGCCCCCTGCCTTGAAGAACTGGCGAACATGCCAGCGGATGGTGGCAGTGTTGACGGCCCTGTGCAGCAGGATGCGCCAGAGTGCGGGCATGCCAAGCACGCCCAGGGCCTCGCGGAAATTCCGGTCACAATGCCAGCGGCTGCATGTCTGATGTTCCAGCATCCAATCATGCAAGGCGGTTGCCTGCACATAATTGGGGTGTGCCATCGGTACGAACAGGCGCAGCAGCAGCGGCACCGATGCCCCATCGAACCGGAACCCTTCCAGCACCGTGATGACCTCGGCGGGCTGGTCCAGGCTGCCCACGGCATATTCGAACCGTTCGGCCACCTCCCAGGCAGGCGTGTGCCATCCGGGCGGCAGCAGCTTGCGCCATCCAGTTGGTTTTTCAGGAACCGGCACGATCTTTAGCGGCCTGGTGAAACTCGACATTGCGTCACCCTTTATCTGTGTTCAGCGGGATCAGATGTGAATGGTTCGGGCAGGCCGCTGCAAACACCGCATAGGCCTCGCCGATCTCGGCTTGAGTTTGGGGCGTGTCACTGCGCGAGCGGGTCGGCAGGCTCATGCCCCAGACGCGGCAGATCGCGTTTTCAGTCGCGGTAACCGGCATCGCTATCGGGCTGCACGCTGTCAGGATCAGCGCGGGCAGAGCTGACCCGATCAGTGATCGCATTGGCATTCTGGAGATCCTTTTTCTCAAGGGTTTCGGTGACATCCCGCCTGGCAGACCGGCGCAGCCAGGCGAGAAAGATGGCAAAGCCGGTGGCAAGTGCGGCGAGAACCGCCGCACGCAAGGGGATGAAGCGCATCACGCGACAGCCCCCCGGAAGCCGATGCCTGCCAGCCCTGCGTTGATCAGCATCGCAGGCGGCACATCGCCGGATAGGGCGCGCAAGGTTTCAGCCAGGGCAGCAAGCCCGTGCATGGGTTCGCTGGCGATTGCGCAGCCGATCAGCACCGGCATAGCCGAGGCCCACCAGGTCAGGCTTCTGGGCTTGAAATACTTGGATTTCATGCGGGCACCTCAATCTCAGAGGTCAGGAAGTTCAGCAGGTAAAGCACCCGCTTGGACCAGCCGCGCATGTAGGTGGCGGAATTGGCAGTGTGCGCATAGCGGCGCAGACGCCAGCTCAAGAAATCAAACACCAGTTCGGCAGTGTCGGCGCGGTGCGCGGCGGCCAGTGTTTTCGGGCCAATGATGCCGTCAGCAGTGACGCGCAGGGCCTTTTGCAGCAGGCGTGCGCCGATGCCGGTGCCCTGGTTGACGGCGCAGTCAAAGACGGCCACGGCGATTTCAGGCGGCAGCTCATCACATTTGCTGGCATCCCAGTAATCCCGTTTATAGATCGCAATCGCGTCTTCGCGGGTCAGCGCCTTGATGTTCACCTTGGGATAGCTGCGCTTGGAGATCCCGAAGTTGGTTTCCCCGCCGGGGTCGCGCGGGTCATTCACGTAGCCGCCTTCGATCTGCTCTTTCAGAACGAAGCCGGCGGCCTGGTCAAAGACCGTGGCCACCGCTGCGGGACCAGCGGGGGCTTTTGCCGGTGTGGAGGGGGTGGGTTTGCGTCTTGCCATGGTATTTCCTTTCAATGACTTGGGTGATTTGAGGGGTCAGCGCTTGCGCACTTCCAGCCCTTGGGCGCGCAGGGCATCCGCGAGCTGATCGGCCACCTCCTGGCCGACTTCCGGGGCGAGGAAATCCAGACCCTCGCGTTCCATTTCTTCAACCGCACGCAACAGCCATGGGTTGCCCTCACGCGCAGGCTGCTTGACGGACTTCACGGGATGGCGGGCACCTTTCCAGTGCAGCGCCTTGCCCTTTTTCGGCTTGATGGTGATGGCGGGGCGGCCATCATGCACTGGCCGCGCATAGGGTGTGTTGACGGACAGGATCGCATCATCCTGCCCATAAGGTTCCACCACGTGGGCTTTGCGCAGATCCCCCGTGCGAAAGGGCACGTTGCCCTGCCGCGTTGCGATCTCGCGCAGTTTTTCGGCGATCTGGAGAGCCATGCGTTGCAGGTTGAGGCTCATGACAGCACCTCGACACCCAGGCCGCCCGCGCCACCGCCAGGCTTGGCGCGCCCGTCAGCAGCCAGGGCAACGGCCCAGAACAAATCCCCGTGGCCATCGTCGTTGCGCTCGGCGTCGTATTTGATGGTGGTGCCGCTGGCGATCTTCTGGATGGAGTGGAGCTGCGCCAGCACATCCGGGTCATTCGGCAGCAGCAGGCGGCGTTCCTCGGCCAGCTTCAGCATGTTGAGCGCCAGCTTGGCCTTGCGCTGTGCGGAGAACCAAACGCCCTCAAACCGTTCCGGCGCACCCCTGTGCAGCTCCTCGGCCAGTTGCATGCCCATGCCGGTTTTGTCGATCTTCCAACTCTCGATATCGAACCGCCCGTCAACCTCATGGATGCGGCCTTTCTGCGCATCAAACGGCAGGCCTTTGTGCATTTCCTGGTGGATCAGCGCGAAACGGTCTTTCCACTTCTTGCCATCGGCCTCCTGACCAACCAGGGCGATGGCCGTGCGGTCATTGATTCGGCCCACGTCGATACCGCCGCGCAGCCGTCCGAAATTGTCCCTGATGATGCGTTCTGAGGTGAGCGAGTGCAGCAGTTCCCAGGACAGCAGCGCCGAGCCGTTTTCGGCCCATTGGCACTCGTAGAACATCGCCCAGCTTTCGCTGTCGAACAGCATGCGCAGTTCGTCCAGGCCGCCAGGCAGCGGCATGCCCTGGGCAATGGCATCCTCAATTGTGTACGTCCTGCGCCACCAGTGATTGTGCTTGTTTTTGTGATTGGTGGCGACTTCCCAGAACAGCGAACCCGGCAGGAAGGGCGTTGAGAACACCGTGACCCGCCCGCCAATCGCCGTGATAGACGGGATCACCGCCGCCCAGAGCATGCGCTGATTGCGCACCCAGGCGAACTCATCCAGCCAGACATCACCCGGCCAGCCCTGGGCCGTGCGGAAGTTGGTCGACACCGCCACGATGTCAGACCCCATGACGGTGATCTTGTTGGCCTTATCCTCCTCCAGCAGCACCTCCAGCCGTTCGGCATGGTGGCGCACGTAGTTGAGGATGATTTGGGCCTGCCGTTCGGACGCGGAAACCACGATCTGCGGGCGGCCGGCCATCGCGCCCAGGAGCACCGCCAGGCCCACCACGTAGGAGAACCCGATCTGCCGGGCTTTGAGGATGATGCGGAACCGTTCCTCGCTTTCCAGGAACTCCCGCTGGTACTCATAAAGCCCGTATTCCTGGTCAGTTACCTGCGCCAGGGCGGTTTCGCACACAGCCCTGGCCACCTTGGGGCGCGGCTTGGGCTTGGGCGCGTTTTTCTGCATGCGCTCCAGCGTCTTGGACAGCATGGCCAGCCGTTGTGCCTGGGCGTTACTGGGGTTTTTCACGCGGGTGAGGCGCAGGATCTGGGCCTCAAGCCCTTGGGTTGTCTCACGCCGGTTGCGCAACTCGGCAGACCAGTCCCCGGCCTTGACCCATTCGCGCACGGTGCGGTCCGAACAGCCGATGCGCCCGGCAATCTCGGACGTGCTGTCACCGGCCAGATATTCGGCCAGCGCTTGCTCTTTTTGCGCGTCGGTGTATTTGGCAGGCCGCCCGCGCCGCTTGGATGTGCCAGAGACGCCCGGAGCGACTCCCTGAGCGGCCTTATCGCCTTTTCCGGGTGAAGGGTGCGGAGAGGTGCTTTCCACCGCTCCTGGAGCCTCTGAGCCGATCTTGTGGTTCTTGGGTTGATCTACCATAGCCGCGCAGCCCCTCAGAGCCGCGCCAGGAGGGCGGCAAGCGTGTCAATCGGATTAGCGGGTGCGCTGCGCTCTACCGGCCCTGTCGGGGCCGCCGAGCCGCCCTGCGATGCATTGCCCTGGTGCGGCAGCAGCGCCTTGGCTTCCTCCGGCGTGAGGATGCCTGACGTGACCAGTCCGGGCAGATCCTCGGCGTCATCCTTGGGCGGGGTCAGATCCAGCGGACGGAACAGAACTTCATTCGGCCCCAGGGGCTTATCCGTGTCACCGGGTTTCAAGCCCAGTTCCCGCAGCACCGGGCGGATCTGGTCCAGCATGCGGCGGCGTTTGGGCTTGAGGGTCAGGTGCTCGAAGGTGAAAAGCTGGCCCGACACCTCGCCGCCGCCGCCAAGCTGACCAGCGGTCATGATGCCCAGCATGCGCGGCGGCACGCCATGCGCTACCGGCATGCGGTCTCGCGCGGCGTCGATCAGCTTGAGGAAATCCCCGTCTTTGACATCGGAGGTGAGCTTTTTGATCTCAATCTCGCAATCCTCGCCAGCGGTCAGGATCAGGGTGCGGTGGGCGTTGTCCATGCCCTGGAAATCATTGCGGAAGAATTCCCGTACCGCATCCTTCTGTGCTGCTGTCGGGGTCGCGCCCTTGAAGGTGATGGCGTATTCCGGGATCGCGTTGTTTTTGAAGAATGAGGCGTTGTAGCGGGTGGCAGCATAGGCCAGCTCCAGCATGCCCTCGGCCCCGATCCAGGTGGGCAAGGCGTAGCGCCGCCCCATCGGGCAGGGTTCGCGCAAATGAATGATCTCATCGGCGGTGAAAGTGATTTTGCGTGTCTGGCCATTAGGCAGGCCAACACGCTGCATGAACCCGGCCCGATAGCGGCACATGGAGATCGCAGGCAGTCGGCGCAGGCCGATGATCCGTTCCCCGTCGCTGGAGCGGATCTTTTGCAGGAAGGCGTTGGCATAGGTTTCCAGATCCAAACCCAGCAGCGTGAACATCTCAGCCGCGCCGGTTTCGCACAGATCCTCAATCCGGTCGGCGCCACCAATCAGTCCACCGCCGAATGCGCTTTCCGCCTTGATCTGAATTGCGCGGCCATGTTCGGCGCTGGCGCGGTACAAAAGCGCCAGGTTGCGCGGCTCAATCGGCCAGAGGAACTCGCCATCCAGACCAGCCTCGGACCGGCTGGATAGCAGGCTTTCAACATCCGACTTCTGGACGGTGATGGTGACGGCATCGGCGTCATTCTGGGGGGCTGTATCTGTGCTCATGAGATGAGAGATACAGGCCGATCAGCGGCGGCGATATTCCCCTAAGCCATTGATTGTCAAGGTTCTGACACTCTCAACCGCACCCATCTTTCACGATGATTTCTAATCGGGCAAGACTGTTTTCAGAGATAATCGAAACCTGCCGGAGACAGCCCCTTGGCCCAGCTTAAAGACCTTTCCGTCAGCTTCCTTTCGCTGGTCGCAGCACCCGCGACGGGCAAGGGGCTGACCCTCAAATCCACCAAGCCTGGCGAACGCGCTGCCGCCTTTGATCTGGTGGTGAAGAATGACGACATGATGCGTGCCTACGGTGTTGTCTATGCGCCCGATCAGGAAGATGCGCACGGTGACACCGCAGATGCAGACACCATCCGCCGCGCTGCCACCGAGTTCATGCGCGAAGGCCGCCTCAAGAACATCGACACCGAACATTCCTTCACCGCTGAGATGGCCTTTGTGGCTGAAAGCTGGCTGGTGCGCAAAGATGATGCCCTGTTCCCGGATGAACCAGAGGGCGCCTGGGCCGTGGGCATCCAGATCGGCGATCCCGATCTTTGGAAACAGCTCAAATCCGGTGAGCTGACCGGCATTTCCCTGGCCGGGATTGCCCGTGTGCAGCCGGATGAGCCGCGCACCAGCTACACCGAAAAGGATGCAGAGACAGGCCTGGTGAAAGCTCTGCTGCGTGCGCTGACAGGCAAGAACACACCCCAAGACCCTACCGAGGAGACTGAAATGGATGAGAACCAAGTGCGCGGGATCGTGCGCTCGGAGGTTGGCCCCGCCGTGGCTGATGCCCTCAAGACCGCTGGTCTGAGTAAAGCCCCCGAGTCACCGCAGCAGCAGGCCGACGTTGAAAAGGCCGTCGCTGCTGCGCTCAAGGCCCACGGCATTGAGCCGGTGCAGGCTGAGCAGACCGACATCGAAAAGGCCGTTGCCGCCGCGCTCAAAGCGCATGGCATCGAGCCGAAAGCGGCAGGCCCTGACACAGCGCTGACCAAGGCCATCGGCACTCAGATTGAGGATGCCGTGACCAAGGCGCTGGCCAAGGGTGCAACCGAAACCGACCCGGTAACGGGCACCACCGAGGAGAGCTTCGCATGAGCGTCATCACCTTGAAATCCGGCTGGCGCGGGCATGATTTTGTGGCTCTGTCCAAGGGCCTGATTGAGCCGGAAGATCTGCGCAACGGCGGTGGCCTGACGCCCCAGGGCGCGGCTAAACTCATTTCGATGCTTTTTGCGGACAGCTTCCTGGCCAAAGTCACCACCATCCGGATGTCCAAGCTGACCCGCGATGTGGACGTGATGGACATCCTGCGCCGCCAGCTTGTGCGCGTGGCCCAAGGGCAGGAACCGGCTGATGATGATCTGACCGGCGCGGGCGAGTTCGGGTGCAAGTTGACCGCCCTGGACGCACAGCTTTTCGCCTCGCTGACCTTGGATTTCCTGCGGGAAAACAAAGACAACCCGAACCTCCAGAAAGAGGTTGAGAAAGGTTTCAACACCCGGCTGGGCAATGACATCGTTGATCTGGGCTTCAACGGTGTGGCCGACGACGGCGCTGGTGCTGACCGTGCGGCCAAGTTTATCCGGCTGAACAAAGGCTGGCTCCAGATCGCGCGGGAAGCCGACAAGACGCCCAAAAAAGTCATTGATCCGGCCACCGATGGCTGGGTGGCATCGCTGAAGACCATTCTGGACGCACAGGATGACCGGGCGCGCTCGATGTCAGCTTTCGTGATGAACGAAGCGGATGCCGATGAATACGCCGAGGAGATTAATGCGCCTGTAACTGGCCATGAAGTCCAGACCGCCAGCCCGGCCCGCCGTTTCAAGGGCAAGCTCATCGAAGCGCACCCGGACATGCCGCGCGGTTCCGTGATGTTCACCCCGCTCAAGAACCTGGTGCACGGGTTGCACACCACGATTGACCGTAACCGCGCCTATCACCAGCGCCGCCGCGCACTGGAATACACATTCGACATGGCGTTCGATTTCGAGATCGCGGTGAAGCAGTTCGCGGTTCTGGGTGAAGGCGCCTAATTCATGACTGAGGCCGCAGCCGTCACACCCGCAGAGATCCGGGCCTATGCAAACCTCCCCTCGGAGGTGCCCGAGGCTCTGATTGCCAAACACCTTGGCATCGCTGCGCGCGATCTGGTGCGTGCAACAGGGGTGGCGGCTGCGCCTGAAGGGCTGGACCAGGAATGGGCCGAGGCGCTCACCGTGTGCGCCCTTGCCAGCGTCTTTCCCTGGCTCAACACCTTTGCGCTGAGCGGCGCTGCCAAGGTGGGGCGCCTGGAAGGCTCTGTAGAATATCGCTTTTTGACCCCTGAGGAGGTCGAGGAGCAGGTGAACACCCTGACCACCCGCTTTGAGGAGCTGGTGGCGGTGCTCACCCCCGCCGAGGACGGCGAACCCGCCACAGACCAGGTGAGCCTTGGCATAACCTCGCTAATGTCGATTTGAGGACTGCACATGCGACTGCGTTCAGAAGCTGCAAAAGCCCTGCAAGCCCGTATGCAAGAGGCTTTCCCCGAAGCGCTCGAAACTGCCTGGGACACCAGCGCAGTGCTGGTCATGGTGGAAAACCTGAACTTCAAATCCGCCAGCGGTTACAAGGGGGATTGGCAGCGCAAGGCAAGTTTTGACGGGGTGCTGCGCGCTGAGCTGCGCACCGGAGATGTTGATAGTTCTTTGCCCGAGCTGCTGGCGGTTTCGCTTGCTGGAGATCCGGTCTTTGTGCGCCTGCCTGATCCGGGACAGACCGCAGTTGCCGAAGGTGAGGCTTGGCCCAAGGCCCGCCTGGTGTTCAAGGACTTGCGCGACACCGTGCGCGATCAAGCGGTGATTGGTGCACTGCGGTTCGATGTTTCCGGCGAAATCTGCCTTTACGCACCAGATCCGGGCCGCCCCGATGCAAAGCTGCGGGATGGGCTTGAGGAACGGCTGATCCTGGGAGACGCGGCATGAGCAGCAATCCCCGCCAGGATCAGAATGCAAATGAGCGCCGCCTAAGCAGCGTCATCGGTATGGGCAAGATCGTTGAGGTACGCCTGGAAGATTACACCGCACGCGTCAAAGATGGCGATCTGGTTACCGGCTGGCTGCGCATGGGCATGATGCGGGCCTTTGGGGCTGAGCAGACCTGGCCCTACACCGTCGGCGAGGAAGTTGGTTACGCCACGATCTCAGGCGATGCACAGGAGGGGTTCATCCTCTGCGCCCTGGCCAACGGAGAAAGCCCGGCTCACCCCGCTGCCAATGATCTGAAAATCCATTCAACCGGCAACATCCAACTGGTTGCCGAGGGCAATGTCACCATCCAAGCCGCAAGGATTGATCTGAACTGATGCCCGCAGTGACCCGCATAACCGATCAATGCACCGGCCATGGCTGTTTCCCGCCGCGCGCGGCAACGGGTGCCAGCGGCAATGTCTTTGCCGAAGGCCTGGGCGTTCACCGCCAAGGTGATGCTTGGGCACCCCATGGCTGCGGTATCTGTGTACCGCACGGCGGCGCTCTGGCCAGTGGATCGGGCACGGTGTTTGCCAATGGCAAGCAACTGGGCCGGATCGGCGACCCCGTGGATTGCGGGTCTGCCGCCGCTACTGGCGCATCAACCGTGTTTGCGGGGGGCTGATCATGAGCTTTGCAGGCATGGACATCGCCACCGGACGCCGCCTTTCAGGCATCGCGCATCTGCGCCAATCGGTTGAGACGATCCTGACCACACCCATCGGCAGCCGCGTCATGCGCCGGGATTTCGGTTCCCGCCTGCCTGAGCTGGTGGACAAGAACATCACGCAATCGCTCAAGATGCGCATGTTTGCGGCAACAGTCGAAGCCCTGCGCAAGTGGGAACCGCGCCTTGAGGTGCAGCGGGTCTTTGTCGAACCCAGCAGCGATGCGCAGCACACTGTCAGCCTGGCGATTGAGGGCATTTACCTGCCCAACGGACGCCCGGTCACGCTGGAAGGGATTGAGCTATGAGCTTCACAGCAATCAAGCTTGACCGGCTTCCGGCGCCGCAGATCATCGAACAGCCGGATTTTGAAACCATTTTCGAAGCACGCAAAGCGCGGCTGATTGAGCTTGCCGAACAGTCCGGCACGCCGGAATACGTTGCGGAGCTGCGGGCTGCATTGGAGCTGGAAAGTGAGCCGCTTGTGATGCTTCTGCAGGAGGATAGTTTCCGCGAGGTGCTGCTCCGCTCTGCTGTGCAGGATGCGGGCCAGGGCAACTTGCTGGCGTTTGCATCCGGTGCAGTCCTTGACCATATGGCGGCCTTCTACGGGGTTTCCCGCCAGGTGGTTCAAGCGGCTGATCCAGCAGCGAACCCGCCTCTGCCTGAAACCCTTGAAGATGACAGCCGCCTGCGTGCCCGCGTTCAGCTCGCGCCGGAGGGGTTCACAACTGCCGGATCACGCGGTTCCTACATCTTCTGGGCCTTGTCTGCCGCCCCGCAGGTCAAAGACGTTGCGGTGCTCGAAACCGCCACGCCAGGCGAGGTGCGCATTATCGTGCTTTCGACCGAAGGCAATGGCGCACCGGATGCGGCTTTGCTGGCAGCGGTGGAAGAGGCCACCCAGCCGCGCCGTCCGCTCACTGATCAGGTGATGGTGGAAGCCGCCGCGATCCAGGAGTTTCCCGTTGAGGCTGAACTGACGCTGTACGATGGCCCGGATGCAGATCTGGTGCGCCAGGCGGCGCAGGATGCGCTGGTGGCATTTTTGGACGAACACCACCGCCTTGGCCATGACATCAGCATTGCCGGGCTTTACGCCGCGCTTTACCAGCCCGGCGTCCAGGATGTGACGCTGACACAGCCCGCCGCAAACCTGGTCATTGCGGCAGACGCAGCCGCTTTCTGCACTGGCATCACCCTGACAGTGGGAGGGCGCGATGTCTGATCTGCCGACGCTTCTGCCCCCTAACGCCAACAGCACTGCGCACATCCTTGAAACCGTCATGGCTGAGCGGGTGCTGGGCATTCAGGCCCCCATCCACACCCTGTGGAATGCGGATACCTGCCCGGCAGAACTCCTCCCCTGGCTGGCTTGGGCCTTTTCCGTTGAAGAATGGGAGAATTGGTATTCCGAAGCCTACAAGCGTGAGATCATCCGGGTTTCCCTGGAGGTTCACCGGCTTAAAGGCACGCGCAATTCGGTGGAGATGGCGCTGTCCGCGCTTGGGTTCCGCATTGACCTGGTTGAGGGTTGGGAGGAAGGCGGCGCAGGGCACACGTTCCGCCTGGATGCCTATGGTGATGAGGTTGTTGCGGCAGGCCATGCGCTGAATACCAAGCTTTTGCAGACCGTT
>NZ_JAKFZM010000035.1:0-45265 GCF_021654205.1 Leisingera sp. MMG026
AGGCCTTCCACGTCGGCCTCCATGATCAGCTGTAAAACTGCCTCCGCGACGGCACGCAGAAAGCCACCGCCATCTTGCTTTGCGAGAAGCTCGGAAAGGCCCATGTTGGTCTTGGTCATCGGGGTCTCCGTGCGGGTCGTGGTTGAAGCGTCGAAACTCCACCTCGACCATACACCTCGATGGCAACCCAGGATCACACCGTTGAAGGCGCGGAAATTACACCACGGGTTCGGACGCTAACCTTGCCTGCCTTTCCCGCCAAAGTGCACAGGCGGTTGAGCACTGCCAGCTTCTGCAACCACAGCCCGGCTAAATGTGGTATAAGGCCAAAGCTGACGATCTCGCCACCGCCCCTGAGCTAGGGGAGGCAACACTTAGAAACGGAATAAGGGGACAGAAAATGCCGGACCGGCAGTCCGCAGAGTTACAGCTCAGGCCGCTGGAAGCGGAAGACCTCGCCACTATGGCCGGATGGTTTCAGAACGTGACCGACCTGGCCTGCTTTGACCGCGCTGCCCGGTCCCCCCTCAGCCTGCCTGCCAGTGCGCAGGCCTGGATCCCCCCTGCCGGTACTGCGCCGGATACCAGCAAGTGCTGGTTTGCAATTGTTACAAATACCAATGCACTGTGCGGCATTGCCGGGCTGGAAAGCATCTCCATGGTCAACCGGGACGCCATCATTGCGCTTTTCATTGAGCAGTCCAAGCGCCGGCAGGGCATCGGGATCCGGTCGCTTGCGCTGCTTCTCGACTTTGCATTCCGTCAGATCGGGCTAAATCGCATTACATCATATTACCGTGCCGACAATACCCGCAGCGAGGAACTCACCACGCGCGCAGGCTTCGCAACCGAAGGCAGGATGCGAGCAGCCTGGTATGCAGAAGGCCGGTACTTCGACATGATCACAGTAGGCCTCCTCAGGGAGGAATGGGAGGCCAGCCGCAGGGTTCTCGCGCAGGAACTTGACGCCAGTGTGAAGGCAAGCTTCAACGGCGCGGAGATTACAGGCTGGGCCTGGCCGCCGGGCCCGGCAGATCCGCCAGCAGGCTGACCGGCAGACCAAAAGGGCAGAACCGGCTTCTCCGGCAGTTCTTGCCGACACTCACAGGAGGAGGACAGCTTGTGAGCGGCCATAGTAAAAAAACAACGGTCCGGCGCCAGCTTGGAGCAGTGCTGTTTGCCGATGTTGTCGGCTATGCCCGGCTTATGGGCAATGACGAAATCGACACGTACAGCGCACTGAAATCCCTGCTGGAAGAACTGGAAACAGCATGCAATGCGCATGACGGTCAAGTGGTTGCAGTTCGCGGCGACGGGGTTCTAGCGTTGTTTGAAACAGCGACGAACGCGGTGAAATTCGGTGTCGAACTGCACCGCATTGCAGAGCAGAACAACAGTGCACGGCCAGAAGACCAGCAGCTTCGGTTTCGGGCCGGTGTGCATATGGGCGAAATCCTGGTCGATGACCGCGGCATTCACGGCGACAATGTCAACATTGCCGCCCGGCTGCAGGAAATTGCCGAACCGGGCCGGGTTTTTGTCAGCGGGTCGGTTTATGAACAGATCCGCAACCGGTTGCGCTTCGGTTTTGAATTTCTTGGCCCGCAGCGCCTTAAGAATATTGCGGACCCGGTGCCCTCCTATTGTGTCCGCAGCGAGGTCGCCGGAGCGGCCATGGCTGCCACCCGGCGCCCTCCGGAGGCTCAGCCCGCAGGCCGCCCGCCCCCTGGCATACCATCCGTCGCTGTGCTGCCATTTGCCAGCTTGAGCGGCGACCAATCCGACAACTGGTTTGCGGACGGGCTGACAGAAGACATCATCCTGAACCTGTCCAAATTCAAAAATCTCTTTGTCATAGCCCGCAATTCTGCCTTTTTCTTCAAGACCCGTTCGATGCCCCCACAGGAAGCCGCGCGTGAGTTAGGGGTACGCTACGTCGCACGCGGCAGCGTCCGCCGGGCCGGAGCAAGGGTACGGATCGCCATTGAACTGATTGACGCGGATTCGGGGCGGACGATCTGGGGCGAGCGCTATGACCGGAACATTGACGATATTTTTGCCATCCAGGACGAGGTAACCGATGCAATCGTTGCAGCAACGGCCGTTCTGATCGAAGCCCAGGAGCGCAAACGGATGGCGCAGGCAGCACCGGCAGATCTTGCAGCCTATGGCTTTGTTCTGCGCGGGCAGCAATTTATCTTCCGCTACACCAGGCAGGATAACCGCGAAGCCCAGACCCTGTACGAACGCGCCCTTGCGCGGGATCAGGATTATGCCCGGGCCTCGGCCGCACTATCACGCACCTTGAACATTGATTGGCGCTATTCCTGGGCCAAAGACGCCGAACACGCATTGGACACAGCCCTGTCTTACGCCCAGAAAGCAGTTGAGCTGGACCCGACCGATGCCCGCGGTTTCGGTGAGTTGGGATTTGTACATCTTTACCGGAAAGAGCATGATGCAGCGATCGGCGCTTACCGGCGCGCCCTTGCGCTTAACCCGAATGATGCCGACCTTCTGTCGGACTACGCCGATGCGCTGGCCCATTCCGGTGACAATGAAACAGCCATCGAAAACCTGCAACAGGCGATGCGGCTGAACCCCTATTTCCCCGATCAATACCTCTGGCACCTGGGTGGCGCCTACTATAACCTCAAACACTATGAGGCGGTTATTGAAACGCTCACCAAAATGAATAACCCGACCGAGGGACAGCGGATGCTGGCCGCCAGCTATGCTCAGATGGGCAAGATGGAACTGGCCCGGGATATGGCCGCCCGGCACCGCGAAGCACATCCGAATTTTTCACTGGAACGCTGGACCAAGGTGCAGCCTGACCGGCTGGAAGAAGACACCCAGCACTTTGTTGAAGGCCTGAAGAAAGCAGGTTTCTAAAAGGCCGGCGCCCAGGATAGGAACGCCAACCCTTTCTTATCAAGTCACAGCAAACCTCTGCCAGATACTCAATCTCAGTCGCCGGACCCGCGTGCTTTTGCGCCGCTGACCTTGGCACCGCTGACTTTGGCTCCACTGACCTTCGCGCCGCTAACTTTCGCGCCGCTCACCTTGGCACCGCTGACTGAAGGTCCGCCGTCGCCGAAAAAGACATCCAAAAGAACTTGTTCCAGCATGCCGGTCATCACGTCCATCCGGATCGTGTAATCGGCCTTGTCATAATCCCAAACCCGGATGTCATTTGCGATCTGGTACTCGGCCGAGGCAACCCCGGTCACCGAAGGGTCCAAAGGTGCCCGGGAAACTTGAACCTGGCCGGCGGGCGATTGTTGACCCGTCGCACTTTCGCCGTCACCATGCACAAGGAATATCACCGGTTCCGGCAGTTCAAAATAGGTGCCCTCATAGGAAAACCCGTAGATACGGGCGAGATTCGCATCATCGCTCAGCTGATCGCCAAGCAGGTTGTTTCTGCCCTGGCCTTTCTGCCGCCGCTTTCCTGCCTTTTCATAGTCCTGCTGCCCAGCGCCATAGTCGCCGACCTGACGCCATAAACCTTGGCGGGGACCGTGAGCAATCTCTAGTAGGGTTCCTTTAGGAAACTGGCGCTGGTGAATCCAAGGATTTTCGCTTCCCGACCCAACCTCATAGAGACCATTCTCCCCCTTGTTGTTTTGGCCCATAACCAGGACTTTGTCACCAGCCGCAACAGTTTCGCCGTTTACTTTGGTACCTTCCAATTTCTGCAAATTACCAACTGTACCAACAACAGCCCCCGCAATTTTGGGGACAATTTTCATGTCGTCGATCAAACGGCCAAATAACAACACTTCAGAAAAACTCAGCAAAGACTCGGCCACTGTACACACTCCTGTGGCTATGGAAACAACTCAGGATGACAATTCAAAAAAGGACAGGTCTGGAATTTCTGCAGGTTCTGATGCCTTGAATGTCCCCCTGAGAGGTAAAATAGCACAAAAAGAATAGAATTTGTAGACAATCAGCCTGTCAGCCGCCGGGCACCCGTGTCCGCACGGAATTAGCATGGCTGTCCTCATCCGCTTCGGCCAGTCGCGGTCCAGCCTGGGCAAAGCCAATTCCCCGCATGCGGAAGTTGCCTTCTATGATCGAGTGGAAGGCGCCTCCGGTTGTTTCCTGGTCAACAATCAGCAACGCCTTCTCCACCGCCGCATAGGTCAGGTTTTCGGCATCCAGCATGCTCCACGCCGCCGCCAGATAGGCGCCCAGAAAGTCACGGGCTTCCAACAGCGAGACCCGGAACCCTTCGGGATCAAGAGCATAGCGCGCGTCAAACAGCGCCTGCATGACATCGCTGTAATAGGGGGTTTCCTCCAACTGATCAGACAGATCCTCCATTTCAGGTGTGATCAGACCATGCACCAGCAGCCGCTCATGAAAGATATCGACGAGGATATCGAACATCGCCCCCGTCAACGGTTCGGACAGCGCGTGTTCACTGCTCCAGCCGGAAACAAACTCCTGCAGCGACCGGGTATTTGCCGCCATCCGGATTTGCGCATTCCCGGCAAGCTCGGCGAAGCGGTTCAACTGATTGAACGTGTAAAGATTGCCCTTGGTGTTCTCCAACAGCTCCTCGACAACCGACCCGAAGTGAAGCGAGGCTATCAGCGCCACCATATCAGCTGCAGATTCGTGAAAGCCAAAATACTCGCCCGGCACATCGTCCGAGACCGGCATGCCCGCAACACTGTAGATGATGGCATGGCCGATTTCGTGGGCGACCACATCAAAATTCAGGCTGTAGGCGCGGTATTCGCCGCCATGCTCCCAGGTGCCGCCGGTTTCCAGAAATCCCCAGCCGATATGCGCGTTGTCCAGGCTTGGCAGCAGCGACAGTTCCAGCCGGTCATAATCCCGCGCAAAATGCCAAGGGATCGGGTGCCCGAAATACGCCTCCCACACATCCAGCGTGAAATGGGCGGCGGCAAACAAATGCACCGCCTCAAAACCGGGATCCGAAGGCAGAACATGCGTAAAGTGGCCATCTTCATCCGGTGCCGGCGGTTCCTGCACCTCTCCATGCCAAGGCGGCAGATACATGCCGGGCCCCGACGGTCCAGGGACTATGGCCCCAAACGGAATGGTTTTGCCCAAAGGGTTGACCGCATACATCCGCGGTCCCGACGGCCCCGGCCCGATAGAACCGGGCGGCGCGGAAATCTCGACCAGTTCCGGTTCCGGATCCGCAGTCCGGAACGGAGATTGCGGAAACAGGAGAAACCGGGTTCCCGGCGCTTCATCAGCCATCTCAAACATGTCGTCCATGTGCCCTCCAATTTTGCGGAGGTTTCACCGTATATGCCCTGCCTGGTCTCTGCTTTGCGGTGCAGACTGTGTTTTGCCCTTTTGATGATACATGAATTCACGCCGGATCAGCGCATAGAATTCATCCAGGTCTCTCAGGCCGATACCCGCAGCATATTCACCCAGATCTTCAGGGATTTCCCGCTGCAGGCGCGTTTCGAAATACCAGACGGCCCAGCGCAACCGGTCCTGTTCAGGCTGATCGCTGCCCCGCTGGTCCTGCTCAGCCAGCCGCTGCGACTTGGAAATCGCCCGGGATTTCAATTGTGCATAGGCGCCTGCCTGCCGGAGCTCTGCCAGCAAGTGCAGATCCAACTGCTTGCCCAAGGTGTTCACAGCAGTGCCAGCCAGCGCTGTTTCTCCAAGCAGCGCTTCATACCCGTCAGCAGTCAGCCCGTTTTCTGCCAGCCACTGTTGCAGGTCGCGACTGCGGAAAAGCTGGAGCGTTTCCCGGTGTCTGTTCAATTGCTCTAATATCTCTTGGCGGTCCGGGCGCAGCCCCTTCCGCCTTGCATTCTCCAGCGCGAAACAGCGCGCTGCAGCGCGGATCCGGAATTCACCAAAGCGCCAAGGCTCCAGGCGCAACTCATCCAGCACCTGCAAGTCCGCGTCCGGCAGGCTGTACGGCTCGGCTTCAATCCGCTGCACCAAACCCTGCCAGGCGAGCGAGCGTTCAACCTTTTCAGGCGGAATGGAAACGGCCTTGCCCTCCGTCTCCTGAAAGGGCGCCATACGGATCAGCATCATCTGCGCGTCCTCGCGCTTGGCGTCCACCCGCCCGGTTTCAAGCCAGGCCGAAAATTTGCCAAGCCAGGATGCGTCCGCAAGTCCCGCAAGGATCTGTTCCCAGGTCCTGTCGTGGTAAAACAGTTGCTTGGCCGTTCTGAGCAGCTCCGCAGCCTGATCCGCTTCCAGCGCCGCGTCAGCGACCGCGCGCGCCACGGTTGCCCGGATCGAGACCATCGGTTCGCTTAGCGGTGCAAAGTCCAATTCTGCCGGGCTGTGCAGGACAGCGACTTCGTCATCGTCGCAAATCTCACCCGCAGCATAGGCTTCATAGATGTCTCCGATGCCCACCATCCCGAACGCAGACAGCTCAGCCGCCCGCAGCGCGCCCATGCTGGCGCTGCCGAACACCGCGATCCCCTGCTCCAGCGCCCACAGGATTTCCTTGTGCCAGACCGAGGGCACGCCTTCAAAGTACCCGTCGATCAATCCGATGACAGATGCACCTTGACGGGCGGCCCGGTAAATGTCGCCTTGACCAGCCGGCGGCAGAACAGTGGCATTCAGCAGGCTCAAGACCTCCTCAGCGCTGATTGTCGGGCCTGCAAAAACAACCGCCGTCAAACCTGCGCCTCCGCTGTTCTCAGGGCCCTCGGGCCTGCTATGAAATCCGGATCGTCATGCGGCGCCTCCAAGCCCGGGATCACCGCACGCACCACAGAAATTCCCAGACCCGGACGCGACAAGTCGACCGTCAGAACTTGCTCTATTCCTGCATCCCCCAGCCGGTTCAGGAGCCAGGCCAGGTCACTTTCGAAGGACGGCGCTGAGTAGGACGGGCAATCTTGCAGCCGGTCCACCGGTTCGGATCGAGCCAACAAAGCCCGGACATACTGCGCGCGTTCTGCCGACGCCTTGGGGGTAAACTCATCCGGATCCAGATCGTCGCGCGCACCGGAGATATAGGTCAGCCGAGTCTGAGCCGCCTCGGTCAGCGCCCTTAGCAGGGCAATGGCCCGGTCCGGGTGGCAGCCGCTGCCAATGCCGATATGGCCGGGCCGGCTGCCGACTTCGCAAATCATGCAATGAAACGCCGCCACCCCGGTGTCTGTCGCGATACTCCAGATGCCGGCGTCCACTCCTGCTGCAGCAAACCGTTCCAGCGCCGCACGGCAGCGCGGGTCGTCTATAGTTTCGGGATTGATACGCGGGCCCGGCGGTGCATGATGCCACAGGGTGATCGCATCCCTTTCAATCAATTCGCAAATCGCGTGGCAGGTGGCTTCTGCCAGACTGTTGCCGGACGCAAGACCGTTGGTAGTGCGCGGAAACGCCCCCTGCCCGCCGCAGGGCCGCGCGGTGTAATCGGTATCCACCATTTCATAGGGCAGCCAATGCGCCTTTTCAGTTATCAGGTCCGTTCCTTCAATCCACAACATCGGCTGGTGCGGATCAAAGCGGCCTCCGGTCACGCGGGGCAGACGATCAACATCCATCACCAATGCGTCTTGCCGCAAGTCGTGATAGCTGGCCGCCCGCAGAGGCAGCGCGATCCGTTCCGCGTGCCAGGTCTCAATCGCTTCCATCACGCCCGAGGCCTGTGCCGCTTCCAGCGTCAGCCCCTTGCCCAGCGCCACCGCGACTGAACGGGAATTAGGCCGCGTCACCATAACGGTTGGCAGGCCGATCCGGTCCAGCCCGGTCAGATTGGCAATGCGGGTGATGCCCATACCGGCAAGATGCGGCCGGACTGCAGCCAGCGTCTGCGCCGGATCGCACAGCCGGTGGGTGTCCAGAACATATCCCTTCTGCTGCGCCTTTGGCATGGGGCAGGCCTCACTGTCATGACTGCCACAGAACATCTGCTGGCCGCCTATTGGTATCCCGCAATATTCAGATAAGGATGCTGGATCACACGCCGCCGGTCAACAAAACTGCCGCCTGCCGGACTAGCCTGCTGCAACACCGTCACCGCTGCGGATGAAAATCAAACACCGGTACAAAACTTGCCGGCGCCAGGGATTGCTCCAGCATGTCCCCGCGCTGCGAGTTCTGATCAAAGACCTGGATTTCCGGCCCGGTATGTTTGACGATCAGCTTTCCCTCTATAGCCCGCACCGCCATTTCCACCGCCAGCCGCCCTTGCAGAACAGGGAAATCCGTGGGTGCCGCAATGATCCGGTCACGCAGAACACCCCGGTAGACGGCGTGGGTCATGTAGTCAGACACAACCAGAATCTTCCCCTGCAAACCACGGGCACGCAGGACCGACACCGCGGCCTCGGCAGCAGGCGCAGACCCGGCGATGTAGTCCAAGTCCTGCGCCTCATCCAGCGCCTCTTCGACAAGGCGGACCTGAATCTCCCGACCGGTGTCTCCGTATTTCGTCACCGCGACCACCGCCGAGCTTTCCGCCAGTGCCGCGCGGAACCCTTGCTCAACAAATTTCACCCAGCCCGCATTCTCCGGACCGGGAAACCAGGCCACTTTCACTGGCGGTGCGCCTTTGGGGTGCCGCGCCGCGATGATACGCCCGGCCACAGCGCCCATTTCCGTCCAGGACACACCGACCTTGGCAGTGATCCCCGCATCGGCGATGTCATTCACTGCGGCTATCACCGGAACTTTTGCCGAAATCCGCTCCACCGTTCCGGTCAGGCCCGCAAAAGAGACCGTCCCCAGGATCAGCGCATCTGCCCCCGTCTCCACACAGTCTTCGGCCTGGCGGATCTGCCGCTGCAAATTCGGATACCCGCCGGCCTCAACCAGTTTAAAGGACACCCCCAGCCGTTCAGCCTCAGCCACCATTCCGTAGTTGACGCTCAGCCAATAGGCGTCCTTCAAATGCGGATACGCGATGCACAGCCGCCACATCTGCGCGGCCCGCTCCAACGGCTGATAATCTGCGGCCTCGTATCCGCTTTCGTAATCGAACGGGGTTCGCGGAACCTGCAGGCGCCAGCTGTCCGCGGCGGCTGCAGTGCAAAGCCCAGAGAAGAACAAAAACCAGAATGCGCGCATGAAAATCCCTTCCAGACACTGAGGATAGGCAGCAGAACGCAAAAGGGAAATTCAAATTTGCACTACAGGCAAATGCGCGCGACAGTCCAGGGATGTTGAAAAAGCTTGGTCTTGGCGGAAAATTAAGCCTCGCATTCGTCGTCATTGCAGGACTGCCCACCCTTGCGGGCATCCTTGGCCTGGTTGAACTGCGGGTGCTTGCACGCCGTCAGGCAGAGGTGATCAGCCAGACCATACCTGCCATAGCCGAAGTCCGCGGCATGGCCGAAGAAAGCACCCGCATCATTGCCATCGCCCCTGAGCTGGCCGCAGTTGACACCCAGTCCGAGCGGGAAAACCGGGCAAAATTCCTGTCCGCCCAAGTCCAAGCACTGACCCGGCGGCTTGAAGCGCTGGAGACAGCCGGCGGCACAGGATCCGCCCGGCTGCGTGACACGGTGACGGAAGCGTCCCGCGTGCTGCCGCTGCTGAACGCCCTGGTCGAAACCCGCATCGCTCTGCACAGCGAATTCAACCAGTTGGCCGGGCAAAACCTATCCGCTGCGAACAATTTGCTCAGCATGGCCGACACTTTGGTGGCAAACGCCGAGATGGGCACTACTGCAGTTATCTCAAGCCTTTACGGTCCCGGCTCCTCCCCGATTGAGGAGCAGGCCCGTACCGATACGCTGGACAAGCTGATCGAGGTTGACCTGTTCCAACTGGGCCTGATGTTCGAGCTGCGCTCGCAAACCGCTGAAATCGGGCTGCTGATCAACCGGATCGAAGACGCCGGCGATGAAACTGAACTGGGTGAGATCGAGGCAACGCTGACCAGCCGGCTGCTCGTCGTGTCCCGCCGTATCAAGGCGATCCGCGACCCAGGGCGGCGGCAGCAGGCCGAAGGCTATGCCGCGCAATTGCGTACCGTCTCGGAGCAGGACATCGGGCTGTTTGTGCTGCGCGACAGGATTCTGGCCACCGAAACCCGCATAACCGCGCTCCAGCAGGGCCTGCAAGCTACCGCATTGCGGCTTGGCGACGAGGCCGCAGCCGTTGCGGACCAGGCCCAGGCACGGGTGATCCGGTCCGGCAATGCTGCCGCTCTCGACGTCCAGCGGGCCCAATTGCGCAACGGCTTTGCTGCGATTGCAGGGTTTGTGCTGTCGCTTGCAGTCCTGTGGTTTTATGTGCGCGGCAGCATCACCCGGCGCCTTAATCAGCTGTCGGGCACAATGGCGGCCCTGATGCGCGGCCAGCTGGACCACCGGGTAAGACCGCGAGGGCATGACGAAATCGCCCGGATGGAGGCCGCGGTGGAAGTTTTCCGCCAGCAAGCCATCGACAAATTGGAACTGGAAAGTGTCCGGGACCGCAATGAACAGGAACTTAGGGAACACCGCAACAATCTGCAGGTCCTGGTCAATGAACAGACCGAGCGCCTGCAGGAAGAAGTCGAAGCCCATGACGAGGCCCGCCGGAAAGCGGAAACCGCTGACCAAGCCAAATCCGAGTTCCTCGCCATGATGAGCCATGAAATCCGCACGCCTATGAATGGCGTGCTTGGCATGCTGCGCAGCCTGTCGGACGATGGCCTGCCGCCTACGCAGATGGAGCGGCTGCGGGCAGCGCTGGTCTCCGGCCAAAATCTGCTGAAGATTCTGAATGACATTCTGGACTACTCGAAAATCGAAAGCGGCGCCCTAAAGCCGGAGATAAGCACATTTTCCCTGCGGGAACTGGTAACCGACATCGTCGTGTTGCTGCGGCCCGGCGCTGACAGCAAGGGCGTCCACCTGTGGCTTGATGCCCCCGGAAACCTGCCAGAGGCCGTGCAGGGCGATGCCGCCAAGCTCCGTCAAATTCTGTTCAACCTGCTTTCCAACGCCCTGAAGTTTACTGACGACGGCGAGGTCATTCTGCGGATCCGGGTCAACGATACTGCCAGCGGACGCCACCGGGTGACCTTTGAAGTCAGTGACACCGGCAAGGGCATATCGGCGGAAGCAAAGTCCAGAATCTTTGAGGCCTTCGAGCAAGAGGACACAGATACCGCCCGCAAATTCGGCGGCACCGGGCTGGGGCTGGCAATCAGCAGGCATTTCGCCGAAACCATCGGTGCCAGGTTGTCGCTGGAAAGCACCTCCGGCGTGGGGTCCGTTTTTACACTGTCCCTGGAATTGGAACCGGGCAACCCCGCTGATCTTGTGCTTGAAGACCCGCCCGCACCGGCAACAAAAGCCGAACACCCCCTGTCTGTGCTGGTGGTCGAGGACAACGAAATCAATCAGATGGTCGCGCGAGGGTACTTGGAGCGTATGGGGCACAATTGCCAATGCACCGGCAGTGCCGAAAGCGCGCTGGAATTGCTGCCCGGCTCCGGTTTTGATCTGGTGCTGATGGATGTGAACCTGCCGGGCATCAGCGGCACCGAGGCCACCCGCCGCCTGCGCGCCCTGCCCGACCGGCGGATTGCCGAACTGCCGGTCATCGGCATTTCGGCGCATGTGCAAAAGGACCAGATCGAGACTCACCTGCAGGCCGGCATGAACGGCTTTGTCGCCAAACCTGTCTCCCCCGAACGGCTGGCCAAGGCATTGGACAGCGTCATGCAAGGGCGCGAGGGCGCGATCTATTTATCGGCCCGCCAGGCAGTTCTGGAACAGCCCGACCGCCGCGCCGGCCTTCAGAAACAGATGCAGGAAAACATACGGGACCTTGGCAAATTGCAAGCTCTGGACATCGCAAGAATATTCAAACAGGAGCTTCCGCGAAGCCTTGCACAGATGACTGCGGCTTTGGAAATGCAAGATTTGGGATCACTGGCAAAACAAGCGCACCGCGCCAAAGGGGCTGCCAGCACCTTTGGCCAGCAGGATCTCGCGGCGCTGCTGGCAGCGTTGGAAGCACACTCGGAAAATGGGGAACTGAACGCAGCCCAAGACCAGCTGGACAAGCTGGCAGCCTTGGTCCCGCACATCCTGGAAGCGCTGGCCGCAGTGCTGCGCGAGTGCGAAACTGTCAGTTCAAAGGCGCCGTGAACACATAGCCCTCGCCATGCACGGTTGTGATCACCCGCGGATTGGCGGGGTCCTCCTCCAGCTTGCCGCGCAAACGCCGGATCAGCACATCCACGGTACGGGGGTTTGCACCGTATTGCCGGTGGGTGACCCGGCTCATCAGCGCATCGCGCGAGGCCACCTCGCCTGCCCGGCTGATCAGCATCTCCAGCACTTCGAATTCAGCCCGGGTCAGGGAAATGCTGTCACCCTCGACCGTTTGCAGATGCCGCGCCGCGACGTCGAACTGGAACCGCCCGAATTTGTAGATCCGGCGCGACAGTCGCCGTACATCCTGCGTCCGCCGCAGCAGGTTTTTCAGCCTAGCCAGCAATTCGCGCCGGTTGAAGGGCTTGCAGACATAATCATCCGCGCCAAGCTCCAATCCGACAATCCGGTCAATCTCATCATCCCGGCCGGTCACCAGGATAATCCCCAACTCAGACTTGGCACGCTGTTCCCGGGTAATTTGCAGCCCGTCTTTTCCGGGCAGGTTGATGTCGACCAACAAAAGATCAACGTCCTGTTCTTCCAGTATACTTTCCGCGTCTTCGGCAGTTTCAGCCTGCGAAACACTGTACCCTTGGGCATCCAGATAACTGGCGAGAGTGGCCCGGGTGACGGGCTCGTCCTCAATGATCAAAATATGCGCCATGATTTTGAAACCCCCGAAAATATTCCTACCGGTTAACAAATTTTAACATACCTGACCAGCCTGTTCATCCCGCCGGGCTGACCTGTTCACAACTGCTGCCTAACTTCTTGTCTCGAAAGCCCGGCTTTCAAAACGCGGAAAGGCTCAGGCCATCAGGACCAGGGCTGCGACAACAGGGAGACACACATGAGATACCGGCAATACCTAATGGCCAGCGCTGCGGCCATGATGATGACGGCCCCGATGGCGATGGCCGAGGATTCCTCGGACCCTATAATTATTCCGATCCACAACTGGTCGAGCCAGATCGTGATGAGCCACGTTGTCGGACAAATCTTTGAATCGATGGGCAACAGTGTCGAATATGTGTCGACCGACAGCCAGGCAGTCTATGAATCCGTCCGCCTTGGCGATGTGACCCTGGAACTGGAAGTCTGGGAAGGCGCTTTTGGCAAGTCCTTCAACGAGGCGCTGTCCAAAGGCGGCCTGCATGACGCAGGCGACCACAATGCCGTGACACGCGAAGACTGGTGGTATCCGGCCTGGACCAAAGACGCCTGCCCTGGCTTGCCAAGCTGGGAAGCGCTGAACGACTGCGCTGCAGCTTTTGCCACACCTGAAACTGGCGACAAGGGCCGTTTCCTAGGCGGTCCTGTTGACTGGCTCAAGCACGACGCCGAGCGTGTTGAGGCCCTCGGCATGAACTTCACAGTTGTGAACGCAGGGTCTGCCTCGGCGCTTTGGGCCGAAGTTGCCGCCGCGGAAAGGACCAAAAAGCCGGTGGTGATCTTCAACTGGACGCCGAACTTTGCCGAAGCTGTCTGGCCAGGTGAATTCGTCGAATTCCCCACCTGGGTCGAAGGCTGCGACAAGGACCCGTCCGTCGGCCCGAACCCGGACGCCACCTATGACTGCGGCAATCCGGCCAACGGCTACCTGAAGAAAGCCGCTTGGGACGGCATGAAAGAGAAATGGCCGGCGGCCTATGAAACGCTGACCGAAATCAGCTTTACCAACCCGCAAATCGCAGAAATGGCCAAGCTGGTCGACATTGACGAGATGGAGCCCGAGGACGCCGCAGCTGAATGGCTGGCCGCGAATGAGGGCCTCTGGAAGCCCTGGACCGGTTCCTGATTCCCCCTTCCGAACCCTTATTCCGGGGCAGCGCGCTGCCCCGGTTTCAATGCCAATGAAAGAAAAGCCATGACCGCCGCCACCCCCGTCATTTCCTGCAAAAACGTCTGGAAGCTGTTTGGCGCCCAACCGGAACAGTATCTGAAGTCGCTGACCGGCAACCCCGGCTTTGATGAGATCCGCCAGGCTGGCTACATCGCAGCTGTGCGCGACGTCTCTCTGGATATCGCCAAGGGGGAAATGCTGGTGATCATGGGGCTGTCAGGTTCCGGCAAGTCCACCTTTGTACGCTGCCTGTCCCGACTGATTGATATCACCGGCGGCGAGGTTCAGGTTGACGGTCAGAACATCGGCGAGATGTCCGAGAAAGAGCTGATCGGCCTGCGCCGCAACAAGATGGGCATGGTGTTCCAAAGCTTCGGTCTTTTGCCGCACCGTACCGTGCTGGACAACGTGGCATTCCCGCTGGAAATGCGCGGCCAGGATCGCCACGCACGCCGCGCCCGTGCGCTGGAGGTGATCGAACTGGTAGGCCTGTCAGGGCGCGAGGATTACTTCCCGCGCGAACTATCCGGCGGCCAGCAGCAACGTGTCGGCATCGCCCGAAGCCTGGCAATTGAACCTGATATCTGGTTCCTGGACGAGCCGTTTTCAGCCCTCGATCCGCTGATCCGCCGCGAGATGCAGGACGAATTCCTGCGTTTGCAGGAAATGCTGGGCAAGACCATCGTCTTTATCACGCACGACTTTGACGAGGCCCTGCGCCTTGCCGACCGGATTGCCATCATGAAGGACGGCGTGGTTGAACAGTGCGACACCCCCGATCAGATCGTGCTGAACCCGGCCACCCAGTATGTTGCGAAATTCACCGAAGAAATTGAGAAATCCCGCGTGGTGCACGCCGGTGTTTTGGCACGCGAGGTGAATGGGCACAGCCTGACCGGCACGCCGATCGGAGAAAAACAGACCATCGCCGAACTGGCGCGCCTGCTGGTCAATGACAACCGCGACTTTCTGCCGGTTGCCAACACCGCAGGCAGCCTGATCGGTGCGATGAACCGCCAGGAAGCGCTGGACGTGCTTCTGGGAGAGCCGTCATGACAGATCAGACGATGGTTCTTTCTGGAAGACCTCAGACATGGACACGCGCCAGAACCGGCTGGGCGCTGTTTGCGCTGGCCTTCGTTCTGGCGGCGGGCAATGCCGTGCTGCCGGCAGGGCTGGTACGGCCGCCTGAATGGCTGGTGCTGCCTTTTGCCGACTGGATCAACGCGATCTTTAACTTCCTGCGCGATGATCTTGGACTTATCCACCTGACCCGCGCCTTTGCTGATGGGGTTGAATGGCTGCTCGATGTGACCGCCAACTTGCTTTACGGCAAGAACCGCTGGCCCCGCGTCGGCCCCATTCCGTGGACCGTGATTGCCAGCATCGGCTTTGTTATCGGCTATGCGTTACAAGGCTGGCGGCTGTCGCTGCTGACCGGCGGCACCTTTGTCTGGATCGCCGTCATGGGACAGTGGAAATGGGCGATGGAAACCCTTTCGGTTATCGTTGTCGCGGCCCCGTTCTCGATCTTGTTCGGGCTGGTCATGGGCGTCCTCGCCTGGCGCTCGAAGAGCTTTGAACGGATCCTGAATCCAATCCTCAACATCGCGCAAAGCCTGCCGCATTTCGCCTATATGATTCCGGTCGTGGTCTTCATCGGCGTCGGCCCCAAGGCGGGTGCCATCGTCACCATCATCTTTTCCGTACCGCCGATGATCCGCATGTCCTTGCTGGGTTTGCGCAAGGTCCCGCATGAGGTGATTGAAAGCGGACACATGTGCGGCTCAACCCGCTGGCAGCTGCTGCGCCACGTCCGCATCCCCACCGCCCGGACCGAGATCCTGGTCGGTGTGAACCAGGTCATCATGCAGTGTCTTGCGATGGTGGTTCTGGCCAGCTTCATCGGCATGCCGGGGCTGGGCCAGAAGCTGCTGCAACTGCTGCAGGCGTTGAAGATCGGCCGCTCGGTCGAGATCGGCATCACCATCGTGCTGCTGGCTGTCATGCTGGACCGTTGCACCAAGGCCTGGGCGACCAAGCAGCCTGAGCATTTTGAAAAAGGCATCTCCTTTGCGGTCCGCAACAAGTTCCTGCTGATCGCTGCGGGCCTGTCGCTGGCCTGCATCCTGCTGGCACAGTTCATTCCAGTAATGGACCAGATCGGCCGCCGCGACGCCTTCACCATCTCCAAGCCGATTGATGCCGTCGCGGACTGGTTCATCGTGCTGATAGATCCGGTCACCCAATGGCTGCGCTGGTTCCTGATCACCTGGGTGCTGATCCCGATCCGCGATGCCTTCCTATGGATGCCCTATGCCGCAGTGCTGGCGCTGCTGGCCGCCGCAGGCTGGGCCATCGGCGGGCTGCGGTCAGCTTTGGTATGCGTTGCTTTCTTCGGCCTCATCGCCATGTCCGGCTGGTGGGACCGTGCGATGATCACTGTTTATACTGTCGTCGTCGCGGTCTCGATTGCGACTGTGCTGGGTTTTCCGCTGGGCATCTGGGGATCGTTTCACGAGAAACGTGCCGCCCTTGCCCTGCTCATCTGCGACACATTGCAAACCTTCCCCAGCTTCATCTACCTGATCCCGGTGGTCATGCTGTTCGGGGTGAACGATGTGGCGGTGATCGGCGCCGTGGTCCTGTTCGCAGCCGTGCCGCTGGTGCGCTACACCATTGAAGGGTTGCGCCAGGTGCCCGAAACCCTGATCGAAGCCGCTGATATGGCCGGTGCCACACGCATGCAAACCCTGTGGAAAGTCCGCCTGCCGATGGCGCTGCCTACCATCATGGTCGGGGTGAACCAGTCGGTGATGTTCTCGCTGTTCATGGTGATCATCGCCGCCTTCATCGGCACCCAGGATCTGGGCCAGGAGATGCAGCGTGCGCTGTCTTCCACCGATGTGGGCAAAGGGCTGGTGCTTGGTCTTGCCGTCGCTTTCATGGGGCTGATGGTCGACCACCTGGTCACTACCTGGGCGAAGACCAAGAAAGATGCGCTGGGGCTGGAGTGACATCATGACTATCCATTCCAACGACTTTGGCCCCGCCCCATCCACCCGCATAGGCTTTCTGCTGTTTCCAGGCTTTCCCATGGCCTGCCTGACCTCGGCAATGGAGCCGCTGCGCGCCGCCAATGAAATTGCTGGGCACCAGGTGTTTTCCTGGTCCTTGGTGACGGAAACCGGCGCGGACGCAGCGGCTTCAGCCGGGGTCCTTTTTCCAGCAGATGCCAGCCTCGCCGGGATCAAAGGGCTGGACTGCCTGTTCCTGCTGTCCGGCCCGGAAGGTGAATTCGAAGATCCTGTCTCAGGGCATGGGCGGCTGCGCTACTTATCGCGGCATGGTGTGACCTTGGGCGCAGTGTCCGGTGGTGTTTTTCCGCTGGCGCGCAGCGGGGTTTTGTCCGGACGGCGCTGCGCTGTTCACTGGTGTTACCGCAGCGCCTTTGAGGCCGCCTTTCCCGATTGCCCGGCTGTTGACCGGCTGATTGTGCGGGACGGCAATATTCATACGATCTCTGGTGCGACCGCCATGTTCGACCTGTCACTGGAGCTGATCGGCAATGCTCTCGGTGCAGACGCCAAAAATGAAATCGCCTGCCTGTTCCAGCATCCCGTCATCCGCAACGGCAGCGCCCGTCAGAAGGTCCCGGTGCTGCAAAGCGACCGCACCGTCGACCAGATGCCGCCCGCAGTAAAAGAGGCTATGGCGATTTTCTCGGAGAATTACGAAACACCGGTGTGCATCCGCGACGTGGCCCGCATGGCCGGCATCTCGCCGCGCCAGCTGGAGCGCAGTTTCCGCGCCGCCACCGGCCTCAGCCCCGGCGAATACTACCGCCGCCAGCGCCTTAAGGCCGCCCGGCAGATGGTGCTTCATTCATGGGATACCGTGTCCCGCATAGCCCATGCTGTTGGCTATGCCAGCTCCTCGACCCTGACACTGCATTACCGGAAGTTCTATGGAGTCACACCGGTTCAAGACCGCAAACACGCTTTGCAGCCGCCCGGCCGCCGCCAAGTTCAAACAGCGCCACCGGGCGGCCTCTAAGCAGGCTTGGCCATTCATCCAGCTGCCGCCGGACCAATACTGAAAGCGCCGTGTAAGGGCGCGCGCTGCTTGCCCTACTGGGCAAAAGCACAGGCGTCGTAGCCCTATGGTTTCCGCTGCCAGAGTTCACAGCATTGAATGAAACAGCGAATTGGCCTCATTGATGCCTATGCCGCTAGTAAAAGGATCTCGGCGGGCAGCACGGTAGCTGATTTCACACACAGGCTTCCCGGTCCCAGGGCGGGGCATCACCGCCAAGATGTTCCAGGATGAAATCAATGAAAACCCGCACTTTTGCAGGCAGGTAGCGGCGTTCCGGATAGATTGCATATAGCGTCTGCGACGGCAGCAGGCAGTGCGGCAGCACCCGCACCAGCCGCCCCGCCGCCAGGTCCGGGCCGGCAGTGAAGGTCGGCAGCCGGCCGATGCCAGTGCCGCCTAGGATCGCCTCCCGCAGCGCTTCGCCGTTGTTGACGCTGTAGCTTCCGCCGGGCCGGAAGGTCTCCAATTCGCCGCCGCAGTTAAAGACCCATTCCTGAAAATCCCGGCTGTAGGAATACTGGAGGCAATTATGGCTGCGCAGATCGCTGACCGTTTCCGGCACACCATGGCGCTCCAGATACGCCGGGGTGGCAACCAGGGCATTGTGCAATGGCGCAATCTTGCGTGCCACCAGCGCGGAATCTGCCAGCGTGCCGCCGCGCAGCGCCAGGTCGAACCCGTCCGCAAACAGGTCCGCCAGCCGGTCATCCATCACCATGTCCACCGAGACGCCAGGATAGCGCGCCAGAAAGCCAGAGATCAGCGGCGCCACGTGCAAGCGCCCGAAAGCCATCGGCACATTCACCCTTAGACGCCCCTTGGGTGCCTCCTGCAGCGCCAGCACGCTGTCCTCGGCCTCCTGTGCCGCCTCCTGCGCCCGGACCGCATGGGCATAGAAATGCTCTCCTGCCTCGGTCAGGCTGACATTGCGGGTGGAGCGGTGAAACAGTTGCGCGCCCAACCTCTTTTCGATCTGGGTGATCCGTTTGCTGACCGCGGACTTGGTCACCCCCAGCCGCCGTGCCGCCGCGGCAAACCCCTGCGTTTCGGCAACCGCCACGACCACCGGGATGTCTCCCATTCCTTCCATTTTCCTCTCTCTCCGGACCGGTGAGTTTTTCTCAACATTAGGTTTCATCTTACCCGGATTATCGCGCAGCTGGAAACCGATTACCTTTGCCGGGTCATCAAGGAGACGAGCCATGGCAAAGATGCTGATCGACGGTGTGCTCACCGAAAAGCCGAAACCGGGAGACGGTGTGTTCCGCCGCATGAGCAGCGGCTTCCGTGGATGGATCGAGCCGCGGGCGGATGCGGACTTCCCGGCCGAAGCGGGCCGCTACCACCTGTATGTCTCCATGGCCTGCCCCTGGAGCCACCGCACCACGATCCTGCGCGCGCTGAAGGGGCTGGAGGAGATCATCACCGTCACCCAGATGGTGCCGCTGGCAGGCCCTGACGGGTGGCAGATCGACACCGCCGCCTTTGACCCCACCGTCGGGGTCCCAAGAGATGAGTACCTCTATCAGGTCTATCAGCGGGCGGATCCCGGCCACACCGGCCCGGTCACGGTGCCGGTTCTGTTTGACAAGAGCACCGGCCGTATCGTCAGCAACGATTCCGGCGATATCATGAGGATGCTGAATTCAGCCTTTGCCGGGCTGACGGGCACCGCACCGGATTTCTATCCGCCGGACTTGCAGCAGGACATCGACCGGATCAGCGCCGAAATCTATGACCCGGTCAACAATGGCGTCTACCGCGCAGGCTTTGCCACCACCCAGGCGGCTTATGACGAGGCGATCACCGCCCTGTTCGGCAAGCTGGATGAACTGGACGCCCTGCTCGGCACCCGCCGCTATCTGACCGGGGAGCGGATCACCGAAGCGGACTGGCGCCTGTTCACCACCCTTGTCCGGTTCGACCCGGTTTATGCGACGCATTTCAAGACCGACCGCAAGCGGATCGCCGATTACCGCAACCTCGGCCCCTACCTGCGCGACCTCTTCCAGGTCCCAGGCGTGGCCGCCACGATCGATATGGAGGCCATCCGCCAGCACTATTTCCTGAGCCACCGGCACATCAACCCGCACAGGATTATCTCTGCCGGCCCGGAACAGGATCTGAGCCAGCCGCACGGACGGGATGGCACAGCCTACCCCGCCTGAGCCCATCACCCCGCAACCCGACCGGGGATACTGCCCCGGGCACTGAACTGGAGAACTCCACTATGAAACTGCTTTCGAAACTTGCCGCAGCCGCAGCCGTGCTGTGGCTCCCCGCCCAAGGGCTTGCCGGCGCTGAGGACACTGCCGGCCTGCTGAAACTGGAATACACCGATGGCCGCCCGGCCTCGCTTGGCGTGGAGGACGTGAATGCGGTCCTGAACAGCGTCGGTGTCCGCGTAAGCACCGCTGCGATCCCGAATCAGGCGCTGCCGGTCCTTGAGGCCTCCCGCAGCCGCGCCATCACCGCCGAGGAGGAGGCGCAACTGATCTCTGCCTTTGCACTCAGCCGCGAAGATCTGCTGGCGGAAATCACCGCCGCAGGGCGGCAGCCAACGGTCGAAAACGGCGGCTCCCTCACCACTTCGGAACCGGGTGTTGCGCCCTACCCAAAGGTCTATGACATGAACAAGATGGACGCGGGGACCCGGGTCTGGGTCCACAAGAAATTCGGCCCGCTGCACATCAACCACGCCGAGGACGGCACTGGCATTGATGAGGTGATGACAATTGTCTCCGGCGGCCCCTGGGTCTGGTTCTTTGAGCTGCCCGGCGATGTCATCGGCAAGCTGACCCTTGGTCACGTCGGCCCGGAGGGCGAGGCGTGGCGCATCAGCTATCCCGGCATCCGCCCGCACGGCGGTTTCCTGAATCCCGAGTATGGTCTGGTTGTCGCTTATGCGCACGGGCCCGAGCAGTTCGAGATCCATTTTGATGCGGACAATGCGGCCGGTTCCCGCCTGAACGGCACCAATGCCTGGATCGACTTCTCCGGGGACAAGCCGGTGCTTCTGGATACCCCGCTGAGCGGCAACTGACGCATCTGCGGCTGCCGGCGCCTGACCTGCCGGCAGCCCTTTTCCTTCTCATCGAGGTGAAATGATGAAATCCCCCGTTCTGACCATCGACTTCTTCCACGACACCGTTTGCGGCTGGTGCTTTGTGATGTCCCCTAAGCTGCGTAAGCTGGCCGCCGAATTTCCAATCCGGGTGCGCCATCGCACCTTTGTCCTGCAGGACTCGCCCGCCAAACTGGCCGCAGCCTTCGGCTCAGCCGACAAAGCTAAATCCGCCATTCTGGGCCATTGGGAGCGATGCGCCGAACATGACAAAGGCAACCGCATCAACGTGGAGGGGATGCGCCGCCAGCGCTTCCCCTATCCCACCGGCCTGCTGAGCGCCAAAGCCTGCAAGGCCGCTGAACTGCAGACCGGGGACGCCGGGCACTGGGACTATTTCGATGCGGTGCAGGCCGCGCATCTGACGGAGAACCGCAATATAGCGGACGAAGGCGTGCTGCTGGATGCGGCCCGGTCCTGCGGGCTGGATGCCGGACGGCTGCGCAAGGACATGCACAGTGCTGAAGTTACGCAATTGGTTTCTCAGGACCGGCAGCTGGCTGCTTCCTGGCGGATCAGCGCGGTGCCGACACTGGCGGTTTCCGGCGGCAAATGGCAGCTGCGCCATGGCTCGCTCGCCCAGATGCGCGCAGAGCTGGCTTTGGCTGTGACCGATGTGGCGGCTCAAGCCCCAGCCGGCAAAAATCTGCGGTGAGCAGTGCCCCCGGCATCTTGGCATAGGCTAAGACGCTGGGCCATTCACCGGCGGCGAGGTTGGTTGTGCCTGCAATTGAGGTGCGCTCGTAAAAGCGGCTGGCCCCGCATCTTACCCGGTCCGCAATCCGGACCGGGCCATGCGCTTCACATCCCCGGACCTGATCAGGCTTTCAGCGTTTCGGTCGAGGAAAAAAACATCGCCTGGCTCACTGCCGAACGCACCTGATCCTCGGTGTAGGGTTTTGAGATCAGGAAGGCCGGCTCCGGCCCTTCGCCGGTCAGCAGGCGTTCGGGGTAGGCCGTGATGAAAATCACCGGGCGGTCGCCATGCTTGGCCAGGATGCCGTTGACCGCGTCGATGCCGCTGGAATTATCCGCCAGCTGAATGTCCGACAGGATCAAATCGGCCGGGGCCGCGGACGCCAGATCCAAAGCACGGGCTTCGGTTCGGGCAATGCCTGTCACACTGTGGCCCATTCCGGTCACGATGGCCTCAAGGTCCATTGAGATGATCGCTTCGTCCTCAATGATCATGATCCGGCCGGAAGTGGCGCGCGACATTTCTTCGTAAGCGATCGCAATCAGTTCTGAAGCTTCGTCATCGCTCACGCCCATGACGATGCCGGTATCGGCTGCACTGAACTCCTCGATCGTGTGCAGCAGCAGCGCTTCACGGGTGTTCGGCGTAAGCCGCCGCATGTGTCTCTGCGCCTTCGCCGCCAGGCTTGTATCGCCTTCTTCTTCCCCGGCGGGCGCGCCGGAAGAGGACCAGATCGCATGAAAGACGCGGAACAGCGCAACTTTGGGTGAAAGTTCGCTGTCGTAATCACTTTCGCCAGCCAGAATGGCTTCAAGCGAAGCCAGCGCATATTTGTCGCCGCTGCTCTGGCTGCCGGTCAGCGCCCGGGCATAGCGGCGCAGGTAGGGCAGGTTTGCGCCAATCTGGCTGGCGATCAATTCTCCCGAGTGAGCAGTCATTTTGCGTCGTCCCTTTTTTTGCAATACATATGGAACTATACGCGCCTCAACGCGTTTGGTTCCAGAAACTGCGCAAAAAACCGATGGATTGCATGACACAGCCACGACGCGCCCGGCCGCGCAATGAACAGGCCGACCGCGAAATAGACGAAAACCTCAAGCGGGCCTTCGATGAGATCGCGAGTGAACCGGTGCCGGACCGGTTTACCGATCTGCTGAAACAGCTAAAGGAGAAGGAGGCGCACGCACCCCGCGCCCCGGACCAGCCGGAGGAGAACCGCTCCGATGACTGACTCCGCGCATGACCCGAGAGAGGACCTGGTCAACCACCTGGGCGCCCTGCGCGCTTTTGCCCTTAGCCTTGCCCGCAATGGGGCCACAGCCGATGATCTGGTGCAGGACACGCTGGTCAAAGCCTGGACCAATATCGACAAGTTCAAAACCGGTACCAACATGCGGGCCTGGTTGTTCACCATTCTGCGCAACACCTATTATTCGCTGCGCCGCAAGCGCAAGCGCGAGGTGGAGGATACAGATGGCGCGTTGTCCGGCGCCCTGGCGCAAAAGCCCGATCACGACGGGCGGCTTCACATGCGCGATTTCAACGCCGCCTTTGCGCAATTGAACGACGAGCAGCGCGAAGCTTTGGTGCTGGTTGGCGCAGGCGGTTTTTCCTATGACGAAGCAGCAGAAATGTGCGGCGTGAAGACCGGAACTGTCAAAAGCCGTGTAAACCGTGCCCGTGCCCGCCTGGCAGAGCTGATGGAACTGGATGAAGAAAGCAAAATGGAACTGACTGATACGGTCACGGCTGGGATCGTCGCCCAGCAAAGCGCCGCATGATCAAAGTCCCGCGGCTGCAGGGCGGCAGCCTGCTGGTACGCCTGGCCGCGCTGATGACATTTGCGCTGTTGCCGCTGGGCCTGATCGCTCTGTACCAGACCAACGCCGTGGTGGCAGAAGCCAACAGGCTGTCCCATGCATCATTGCTGGCACACACACAGCAGGCCGCCGCCAAGGAGCGTGAACTTTTACAGCGGGCCGGCGGCGCGACAGAAGGCCTGGCCGCAGCCATCCTGCCAGTGTTCGGCAGTGATGACCGCTGTGCAAACCTGATGAAATCGTTCACCCAGGGCCAGAACCCGTTCACATTTGCCGCCTTCATCACGCCCGGCGGCTCGATGGAATGCACCTCGGACGGCAGCATCGGGGATGTCTCCGAGAAGTGGCCGTTTCTCAAAGCCCGGCAGGCTGCTCGCCTCTCGTTTGCCGTGGGCCAGGAGATACTGGGCGGAAGCGGTCCCCAGCTGGTGGCAACCAGCCCGGTGCAGCGCGACGGCATCCTGCTGGGCTACGTCTCCATCGCGGTTCCGCATCAGCTGACCAAATCACTGTCCGGCACCAAATGGGCCGAGCAGGGTATCCGTTTTGTCACTCTGGACGCGCAGGGGGAGATCCTGTCCGCAAGCATTCCAGAGCAGCAAGCCGCACAGGCCCTGCCGGTTTCAGTACCGCGCCGGGAACTGCTGCAGCGCACCGGCGACACGTTTTTTGAAGACGCGCGCTCTGGCCAGGAACGTTTCTTCGCAGTGAGTGAAATTCTCCCCGGGCAAGTTTCCGTAGTCGGCAGCTGGCCGGTGGAAAATGCCATGACCGTAAGCGCCAGCCCAACCTCCTGGATGACGCTCGCTTTCCCGGTCCTGATGTGGCTTGCCGGGATTTCGGTTGCTGTCCTCGGTCTTCAGCAAATGGTGATCCGCCATCTCAGCGCGTTGCGCAGGGCAATGCGGCTGTATGCGCTGGGAGAGCGGGATGACCCAAGCCTGAAACTCAACAGCCCTCCGCGCGAGTTTGAGGAAGCCCGGCTGTCTTTTAACCGCATGGTGGCAATCCTCAGCGAAGCAGAGCGGCGGCGCGAGCTTGACCTTGAGGAAAAGACCATGCTGCTGCGCGAGGTGCATCACCGGGTGAAAAACAACCTCCAGCTTGTGGCCTCCATAATGAATATGCAGGGCCGGAACGCGCAGACCCCCGAAGCCCGGAGGATGCTGGCACAGCTGCAGCGGCGGGTGCGCGGCCTGGCGACGATCCATCGCAGCCTGAACACCAACCCCGACATTTCCACCGTGGACAGCCGGGAGCTGATCAATGAGCTGATCGCGGAGATCGGCACCATGAATGCAGGAACCGGACAGGACATTGCGATCGAAACGAACCTTGCACAGATGCCGCTCAGCCAGGATCAGGGGGTAACCTTGTCAATGCTTGTATCGGAGGCGATGACCAATGCGGTCAAATACATTGGCGTGCCCGACGGGGGACGGCCGGAAATCAGTGTCAGTTTGCGCGAAACAGCCAAGAATTGGCTGGAGCTGGAATTGACCAACACCAAAGGGCAACCTCTGCTGGATCCGGCGGAGGAAATCGGCGGAACTGGCATCGGAACACGGCTGATGGCAGCGTTTGCCACTCAGCTTGACGGCGAAGCCGCCACGCATGAAACAGAGCACAGTTTTACGTACCGGCTGGGCTTTCCCGCCGTTGCAGGAGCCGTACCACCAGCAGCGCCGATGCCGGAACAGGAGCAAGATGAAGCAGAACCCGCCGCCTGAACTCCGCCGCGGTGATTTTGAAGTTCTGATCACCGCGGAGCAGGCCTGGCCCGCGTTTGAGCGCGCAGTCCTGGATGCCCGGAGCGAAATCACCGCCAGCTTCCGCCTGTTCGATTTCGCCAACCGCCTGCTGAGCCCCGAAGCGCTGTATACCGGGGAAACCTGGGCCGATCTGATTGTTGACGCATTACAGCGCGGGGTTCGGGTCCGGCTGATTGTAAGCGACTTTGATCCTGTCATGGCCGCGCCGCTGCATGCCGCCGCACAAGACACGTTGAAACAGGCGCAAGAGATCGCGGCCCGGCTTGCACCGGATCAGGCTGCGCGGCTATCGGTCTCGGCCGTTCTGCATCCGGCGCGGGCGGGTCTCTTGCCGCGGCTTGCCTTTTCTCCGTTCGTGATGCGCAAACTGCGCAAACTGCCTAGACGTTTGCGGCCTAACGCGGCCAGCCGTCAGGCAGTGCCGCAGCTTTACCCGGTTTCGCAACACCAGAAAGTCGCGGTGATCGACCGTGAGGTTCTGTATATCGGCGGGCTGGATCTGAACCGGCGCCGTTATGACACGCAGGAGCATGACCAGCCGGCGCATGAAACATGGGCCGATGTGCAGCTGATGCTGCGCGGCCCCGAAGCCGCAGAAGCCGCAAGCCATCTGGAGCGCTTTCAGGACGAAATCGCCCTGCGCAAGCAACCGCCCGATGGCAAGCATATCCGCCGCACGCTGTCTGCACCGCGCCGCGCCGGTTTCTGGGCCTTATCACCGAGGACGGTCCTGAAGGAGATTGAGGAGGACCACCTGGAGGCCTTCGAACGAGCCCGGCAGCTGATTTATCTGGAAACCCAATACCTGCGCTCCAGCGTAATTGCGCGCGGGCTGGCCGATGCCGCACGCCGCAACCCGGACCTGTCGCTGATCCTGATCCTTCCCGCGCTGCCCGAGGAGGTCGCCTTTGATGAAAACCGCGGATTGGATGCGCGCTATGGCATGGCGCTGCAGGCCGAAGCGCTGCAGGAGATAAGCGCCGCCTTTGGTGCGCGCGCCTGTATTGCCAGCCCGGTGCAGCGGCGCATGGCAGCCCGCGAAGCGCCTTCGGTGCTGGCGGGATCTCCGATGATTTATCTGCACAGCAAGGTTCTGCTCACTGACCAGGATTTCGCCATGGTGGGTTCAGCCAATCTGAACGGGCGCTCAATGCGATGGGATACTGAGGCAGCTCTGCGGATCACGCAGCAAGACAGGATCAGGACGCTGTGGCATGCGCTGACGCTGCACTGGTGGCAAGAAGAATTGCCGGCTGAAGCATTGGATCCGGCCCGTGCAGCCGCTTGGTGGCAGAACGAAATCCGCCGCAACAAGGTGCGCCGTCCCGAGGCGCGCCGCGGACTATTGGTTCCGCATGACCCCGATAGGATGTCGGAACTGCGGCAACATTTGCCGGGGGCAACTGAAGACATCGTCTGAACAGCCACCAGTCCCGTTGCCTGGCGCTTCAACACAACCGGCGCAAAAAAGGCCCGGCGCCGATAAGCCGCCGGGCCAATAAACTTCCAGGAAGTACAGCAGCTCTCTACTGTGCTTCTTGGGATTCTTCGGTGATTTCATTGCCGAGATTCGACACGTCCCTGCCAAAGCCTTCGGTGGTTTCACAGGCGGCCAGACCGGCCAGTGCGAATAGTGCGAGAATGATGCGCATAGTGTTTTCCTTACTTCAGTTTCGACGCAACGTTGCCTGCGAAGGCATCGATGATGGCGGTGTAAAACACCTCGCTGTCTACAGCGACGGCGGCCGGGTCAGTGCCTTCGGGGTAATATGTGTTCAGCTGGTCAGCTGAAACGGTCAGGTCGTAACGCATGTCCTTGGATGCGTCGGGCATATCAATGTCCACATCGCCTTTCAGCATCCATTCTCCAACGCCCAGAGCCTGTTCGAAATTGCTGGCCAGCATGACGGAGTCGATCTCAACATGGATTTCCGCCGCCTCTTCAGCATCTTCATCCGCGATTTGGCCGACAAGGCGCTCCGCCAGGGCGGTTTCCAAGTCTGTTTCCAGGCTGGTCCAGACTGCGGCTGCCGGGTAATTCTCGATCGCGCTCAGGTCTGCCGTCACGTCTATTTCGGAGACTTTTGAGCCGGCTGCAGCTGCCGTCGCCATAGCCGTAACAAGGGCGGTGGTGCGGATCAGATGAGTCATGTTTTAAGCTCCTTACGTTTCTGCCCCTTCTTGGGGATGCACCGAAGCAACGCGCGGGCTTCTTGAAAGGTTCCTGAATTGGCTGGAGAAACTTTTTAAATGATCGGATTCCCGCAAGTTTTCCTATAATGATAGGCCCTTAGGCACAGGGAACTGAGTAAGGGTGCAAGCGCTTGCTCGCGCAGGTGAGCATTGGAACCGGCGCCTGGCAGCGCGCCCGCATGGGAGCCCGGCCAGGGAACTCGGCGCCGTTTCAGGCGTTTGCCAGTCGTGCCCTGCAGCCGCGCGGGGACCAGGAGTAATGTCGGGAGGATCGGCTGAATGGACATATTCGCAGGTGCAGGAAGCTTTTCAACACAGCTGGACTGGGCCTTACAGCTGGACTGGGCATTGCGGCTGGCCGTTGCCCTGGCAGGCGGTGCGCTGCTGGGGCTGGACCGGGAATTGCGCCACCGCCGGGTGGGCATCCGCACCTACATGATGGTTTCGCTTGGTGCTGCCGCTTTTGTTATCTTGGGTCTGGAATTCGGCCGTCAGATGCAAGCCGAGGGCCTGTCTTCCGATCCGACCCGCGTGGCCCAGGGGCTGATGGGCGCTATCGGCTTTATCGGTGCGGGGGCGATCATCAAGGGTGACAAGCGGGTCGGCGGCATTACTACGGCAGCCAGCATTTGGGTTGCCGGAGCGGTTGGAATGGCGGCGGGCCTCGGCTTCACTGTGATGGCTTTTCTCACGGCGGGGCTGGCGGCCCTGCTTCTGTCGGTCAGCCGTTTAATGACACACCGTGGCGCAGATGACCGGCCTGACATCAAATGACTCTCCTGGGGAGTTTCCGGCTGGGAGCAGGCAGGCAAGCCAGCGTAAACGCCCCTATTGATATCTGCGGCGGCCAAGGTGCTCGTCCAGCCGACTCCTGTTTTGTACGGCACCGGCAGGAACCATTCCCATCTTGACGCGTTGGCTTCCGGTGAGCGTCGAGCAGAGGGAAAAATGGCAAACCTAAAACACCACCAACAAGTGCCCCGTGCTGCGGACCATATCGACCGCAATTTGAAGAAGGCCTTTGACGAACTGGCAGCGGAACCGCTGCCCGAGCGGTTCACCGATCTGCTTGAGCAGCTGCGCAAAGCTGAGCTTCCTAAGAAGGACATCCAATGACAGCTGATCCGCGCGATGAGTTGACCGAGCATCTCGGCGCGCTGCGCGCCTTTGCGCTCAGTCTCACCCGGAATTCCGCAACCGCCGATGATCTGGTGCAGGACACGCTGATCAAGGCTTGGACCAACATCGGCAAGTTCAAAACCGGCACCAACATGCGGGCTTGGCTGTTTACCATTCTGCGCAATACTTTCTATTCACTGCGCCGCAAGCGTAAGCGCGAAGTGGAGGATGCCGACGGATCGCTGGCTTTGGCGCTGGCCTCCAAGCCCGATCACGACGGCCGCCTGAACATGCGCGACTTTATGCAGGCCTTTGACCAGCTGCCCGACACCCAGCGCGAAGCACTGACCCTGGTGGGTGCGGGCGGATTTTCTTATGAGGAAGCCGCCGAAACCTGCGGTGTCGCAGTCGGCACGATCAAAAGCCGGGTCGGACGCGCCCGTGCATCCCTTGCGGATCTGCTGCACCTGAAAGATGACGAGGCACTGGAGCTGACCGACAGCGTGACAGCCGGGATTCTATCCAAGACTCCCGCTGCCTGAATGTCCGGTCTGTGTGTCAGTACTGCGCTGCTCCTGGCGGAGAGCGCGGTCTTGTCCTGCGTCTTTTTTCTTCCCAGAGGCCGGACCGACGGACAATAGTGGCGCAGGCGCATCCGCTGGGCATCCGCACAGGCAGAACGGAGCCGCGCCTTTGCCGGTGAGGCTGGTCATGACAACCAATTGCGAAAACTGCCCGCTGCGCAGGCAGTCCCTGTTCCTGGAGTTCTCGCCGGAAGAGGCCGATTTCATGCAGCGCTTCAAGACTGGTGAAATGCAGGCAGGCCCCGGAACCCACCTGCTGACCCAGGGGGAAAAATCACCGCAATTGTTCACCGCCCTGTCTGGCATGGGGCTGAAATACAAAATGCTAAGCGATGGCAGCCGCCAGGTGGTCGGCTTTGTGATGCCCGGCGATTTCCTGGGCCTGCAGGCCGGGGTGATGGGGGAAATGGGCCACTCGGTCGAAGCGGTGACGGACATGACGCTCTGCGTGTTCAACCGGGCCGGCATCTGGGATCTGTTTGCCTCCCACCCCGAACGCGCCTTTGCTGTTGCCCATCTGGCTGCGGTCGAGGAACATTTCCTGGGCGATGCGCTGGCCGCAGTCGGGCAGCGCCCGGCCTATGAGAAGATCGCCTGGGCAATGGCCCGTTTCTTTCGACGTGCCGAAGGAACCGGGCAGGCCCGCAAAAATTCGGCGCCCCTTCCCTATACCCAGCAGGATATTGCAGACGCTTTGGGCCTTTCTCTTGTCCACACCAACAAACAACTTGCCGAATTGCGCAAGAATGGCGTTCTGAGCTGGCAGCAAGGTACGCTGACGATCCATGATATGGAAAAGCTGGAAGAGCTGGCGGGTGAGGAAAGCCATGTCCGTGAACGCCCGCTGGTCTGATCCCTCGCATTGCCAGACTGGCGCCCCGCAGCGCATTTGCGCAGGCGAATGAGCCTCAGAATTTTGCGTTCCGCGCATTTCCTGCGGAACATTTCCGCGTGCTGTGCGTCTTTCAACAGTTAGCAGCCTGAATACGCTGCAGGACCCGTCCCCGAGTTGGTCCATTCACTGGACCCCTGCCTTTAATCCGGCAGGGGTCCTTTTCTGTTTCACTTAGCGCGTTGAGCCTTGAATCGACTTGCATTTTTTTTGCTGTGCCGAGCGGTTTTTTACGGAACCTTTCCGCTCGCGGGCGCGTTAGCCGGATGAAGCAACCCGAAAGGACAGTATCGTGAAACCTCCTATTATTCTTGCCGCAGTCGCTGGCATCCTTGTGCTGGTATTTGGCATCTATATGATCGACATCGATCAGACCCAGGATACCCGTCTTCCTGATGTGGAGGTCTCCGTCGAAGGCGGTCAGCTGCCGGAATTCGACGCCGAGGTCGGCGACATTGAAACCGGCACCAAAGAAGTGACCGTGACCGTCCCCACCGTCGACATTCAAAGCCCTGAAGAAGACGCCAGCGACGGCGGCTGATCAAGCGTCCCGGTTTCACAAAGCGCAGCGCCGGCCGCTGCGCTTTTTCTTTTGCTAAGAATCCGCAGCATTGCAGTCATGGCAACGGAAATCCGGAACCATTCGCCCGCTCAGCCGTTAACTTGCCAGATGGCGCTCTTCGCAGCGCGCAAACAATGAAGGGAAAGAGCCATGCTTGGTTGGGCAATCACGTTTCTCGTCGTGGCACTCGTCGCCGCAGTTCTTGGATTCAGCGGCATCGCGGGCGCATCCGCCGGGATCGCACAGATCCTCTTTGTGATTTTCCTGGTGCTCTTTGTCCTCTCGATCATTGTCCGCCTGATAAAAGGCTGACCTGACCCGCCGCCCGCACACAGCAGAATGGCAGCTAGTAAAAGGAACCCGACACATGACCAACACAGCCGAAGCACAGCAGAAAACCAAAAGCAGCGCCGCATCCACTTCAGACAGCGAGTCCGGCAACCTCGCAGGACGCGTAAAAGAGCAGGCCGCTCAAACGGTTCAGCAGGCGCAAGAGCAGATTGACGCCGGGCTTCAGTACAGTTCCGGTGAAATGCAGCGTCTGACCAAAGAGGGACAAGCATTTGTCAGGAAAAACCCGGGCCTTGCCATTGCCGGCGCCTTGGGCGTTGGAGTGCTGCTGGGCCTTGCCATGCGCAGCCGTTTTTGACCCTGCCGCCCGCAGGGGCCGTCCGAATTACTCGAAATTTGCCTAAGCCGCGCAGCCAGCGCGGCTTTTTTGCGGCTGGCCGGCCGCCATCCCTAAAAGGGTCACCTTCCATTTTTTACCCTGGCAGGGAACCTTTTGCCGGTTCCGCGCGTTTTCCCTTCAGAACAACAAACCGAAGGGAGCAAATCATGGAATATGGAATTATTGGCCTGCTGGTGCTGGCCGCCGACATTTATGCGATCATTCAGATCCTGTCTTCTGGCGCCTCCACCGCAGCCAAGATCCTTTGGACGCTGGTGATCCTCATTCTGCCCGTTGTGGGATTTATCATCTGGCTGATTGCAGGTCCAAAGTCCTCTGCCGCGAAAATCTGACTCGGCTGCTGCAGCCATTGTGCGGCCCGGGCTTCGGACGCCGGGCCGTTTTCATTCGACCAAGGGAACAAAAAGCGTCAGCGCGCGTTTTCCCCTAGAACCCCGAGACCAAAGAGGCCGATGATATGACCGATACTTCTGATCTGGAATCGCAAGCCCGCGCCCAAGCTGCCGATCTGGGCCGCAAGGCCAAGGGTGCGGTTAAAGGCACGGTTCGCGATGCCGCAGACGCCGCGCAGTCGCAGGCCGCCCGCGAGGTGCAGGCTACAGCGGATGCAGCTGGCGCCGCAGCGGATGCTTTTGCACCGGGCTCCATGCAGTCGCAGGCCGCGCAGGTGGTTGCCGGCCACCTTGAGGACGCCGCCCACCGGGTGCGCAGCTTGGACATTGAACAGTCTGTGCGTGATGTCAGTGCCTTTGCGCGCCGCAATCCGCTGCTGTTTTTGGGCGGCGCGGCACTGGCCGGGTTCGCCGCCACCCGCTTCCTCAAGGCAAGCGAACCGGACGGCCGCAGCAACGGTCCGGCAGATATGACGCAGGAGGCCGGGCATGGCACGTCATGATCTGCGCCAAGCGCCGGATATGTTCCTGGAAGCTCTCCGGCATTTCACGGCACTGCTGCGCAGTGAGGCCGAGCTTGCCAAGAGCGAGCTGAAGGAGAATGCCGCCCGCGCCGGAACCGGGCTGGCTTGTTTCGCCATTGCCGCTCTGGTGGCGCTGGCTGGACTGCATGTGCTTGCGGCAGCGCTGGTCGCCTGGATTGCATCCGCAGGCCTGTCCGCCGGATGGGCCGCGCTGATCGTCGGCGGCGGGCTGATCGCCATTGCCCTGGGTCTGCTGCTGTTCGGCAAGTCGCAGCTCAGCAGCGAGGCGCTGCTGCCATCGCGCACCATCAGCAATGTTAAAAAAGATGCCGCCAGCATCAAGGAGGCCGCAAATGCCCGCTACTGAAGAGATCGAACAGCGCGTGGACGCAAACCGCCGCCGGCTGGCAGAAAGCCTGTCCAGCCTGTCCGGCACCGTTGCGCCGCAATCGGTGACCGAACAGCTTTCGGCAGCGGCAAACGGCTATGGCGGCGAACTGGGGCGCCAGGCAATTACCGCAGCCAAGCGCAATCCCGCAGCCCTGGTTCTGGCCGGGGCTGGGTTGGCCCTTCTGTTCACCGGAACCGGCAGCAGCAGCCGCCCGCGCACCGCCGCCAAGCCGGCCGCCGCCGTTCCCCCCGAAGCCGCTTTTGCCGGTTTTGACGCGCGTGTCGCCGCGGCAGATGCCGCCATAAAACAGGAGATGACCGGTATGAGTGAAGAAACCCTCCGCGCTGGCAAGATGCGCGAGACACTGGACGCAGGGCTGGACGCCCTGCCCGCAGCTGCCCGCAAGCGGGTGTTGAAGGCGCGCACTGCTGCCCTGCAGGCGCAGGAGAAAGTTGAATCGCATACCGCCAAAGCCGCGGCCCGCTCGCGAACTTTTTTCGATCAGAACCCGCTGGCCGCCGGGGCCATTGCCCTAGGCCTGGGCGCACTGATCGGGGCCTTGCTGCCTTCTACCCGCCAGGAGGACGAGTTGCTTGGCGCCCGCCGTGATGCGCTGGCCGCCAAAGCCGAGGCCGCCCTGCGCGAGGAAATGGACAAGCTGCACCGCAAGGCCAGCGCAAGCCTCGATCCGTCAGATACCGACCCGGCACCGCATGCGGCTTCTGTCTGACGGCAATGCCAGGATATCTAAAGACCACACTCAGCGGCCGGGGGGTCCGGGTGATGCTGATGATCCTCACGATCATCAGCATCACAGCGGCATTGCAGCATGCACAGCAGATCCTGGCACCGATGAGTTTTGCTCTGGTTCTGGGCATCGTTGTGTCGCCGCTTGCTGACAAGCTGGCACGCTATGGCGTGCCGCGGCTGGTGATTGCCTTGTCTCTGCTGCTTGCCTGCACATTGTTTGTGGCCACCGCCGTACTGCTGATCGAGCCGGTCGTGAACGCCCTGATCGAGGAACTGCCGCGCATCAAGGCGGTCATATCCTCACTGATCGACAAGGCCTCTTCCTTGCTGCGCGGGATAGAGACCATCAGCGAGGAAATCGAAAACACTGTCGGCGCTGAAGCGATGGAGCCCCAGACCGCCATCCCATCCGTGGGGGACGCGCTGTGGCTGGCGCCCAGCTTTCTCTCTCAAGTGTTCATCTTCGTGGGCACGCTGTTCTTCTTCACGCTGACCCGGGACGATCTCTACCGCCTCACCGGTCCGTTGTACGGCCGGCTCAAGCATGCCGACAAGGCCGTGGCCCGCTATTTTGCCGCGATCACCGTGGTGAATGCTGGTCTTGGCGTGGTGACTGCAGGCATTTTTTTGGCTTTGGGGCTGGAATACGCCGTGCTCTGGGGGCTTGCGGCGGCCCTGCTGAACTACGTTCTTTACCTTGGCCCGCTGCTGATGGTTCTGGGGCTGGCTATTGCCGGCGCCCTGCAATTCACCGGTGCCCTTGCCGTGGCGCCGCCGGTGCTGTTCCTTATCATTAACCTGACCGAGGCGAATATCGTCACGCCATTACTGGTCGGCAACCGTCTGGCAGTGAACCCGTTGCTGGTCTTTCTGGCCATTGTTTTCGGCCTGTGGCTGTGGGGTCCCATCGGTGCATTTGTGGCGCTGCCGCTTCTGTTGTGGCTGGGAGTTATGCTGGATCCGCGCCACAGCCTGCCTGCAAAGACGGCTGAGGATCCATTGCACAATATTATGTGAGTGGAATATGCCCGCACCGCCAGGTGCGGGCGGCAGCCGGTCCTCACTCGGCGCGCTGCTGCGCATCCAGCAAGTTCTCCACACCATCCAGCCCCTCACGCTCCCGCTCAGCGGCCCCGGTCACCGCCGGTTCCGCCCGCGCCGGATCGGCGGCCTCGGGCAAATCTGCGCTGCTGGCCGCTGGCGGGGTTTTCCGGGTGTCAACGCGCTTCGCCGGGGCGGCAGCAGCGGCGTCTTGCGCCCCGTCCAGACGGACCCGGTAGATTGGCTCGGGCAGGCCGAATCCCGCGCCTTCCAGCGCCATTTTGGCTGCCCGGATCGCCTCACCGCGCGCCTTGGCGAAATCCACTTGGGTCTGATCTACCCAGCCGGTGAAGGTCAGGATCACATTGGAATCCCCGACTTCGCTGATCCAGGCGCCAACCTCCGGATCTTCCAGCACAAATGGCTGCGCCTCGAGTGCGGCCACGGCTGTGGACAACGCCGCTGCCAGATCCGCGTCGGCATCCACGCCCAGATCAAAGCCGAAACGGCGATGCGGATCGCGGGTGAAATTCACGATGCGCCCCTTAAAGACAGTGGCATTGGGAATTCGGATATGGTTGCCCTCGGGAGAGATCAGGATGGTTGCCCGCGAAGTCAGCCGCGCCACCGTTCCCTGATCGCCCTGAATGTCCACGTAGTCATTGGGCCTGAACGGCTGGCGCAGGCTAAGCAGAATGGAGGCAATGAAGTTCTCCACTGTGTCACGCACCGCAAAGCCAAGCGCCAGGCCAACTACCCCCGCCGCCCCCAGCACGGCACCAATCAGCGCCGTTGCGTTCATGATATCAAGCGCCAGAACCAGCCCCGTCAGAATGAACATGATACGCGCAACCGCCCGGTAGACATCCGCGATAAAGGGGTTGGGCGCCAGCCGGGTCCAGATGCCGATCCGCGTCGTCAGCAGCCAGCCTCCTGCCGCCACCAGAAAGAAGGCCGTCACCGCAACCAGAAAAATCGGCCCGTTCGCCAGCAGATTCCGCGTGCGGGCGGCAATCCGGTCCACCGCGGGGGCCAGCCTCTCTTCGAGCGTGCCGCTGATTTCGGTTTCGTTCTCAATCGCCACCACACCGGCCACGCGGTTGACGATCTGCGTCAGCCTGTCTTGCGCCGCATTGTCGATCACCTGGCCGGTGATACGGACAACACCTTCGGAAACCGATACTGTCACGGCCCCATAGCCTTCAATTTCAGCGAGCAGTTTTTCGATCCTGCTCAAAATCGCGCTATCGCGCACTGCCGCGTCGCCGACTTCGATCAGGCCGTCGGTCTGAACCGGATCAGTGGCGGTCTGTGCCTGGCCGCTGACCGTTCCAAGGCAGAGTGCAGCCGCAGCAACCAGGCACACTAAAAACGCCTTCAGTCCATGCACAAGCGTCAGGATGCGTCCCTGATGCCGCCCGGTATAAATCTTTCTACGGTTCAAATCCGCATCCTCCCGATCAATTCCAAGGCAGTTGCACCACTCGGCGGCCATCGCTGCGGCAGGTCCGCACTGTTATGCAGGTGACGGTTCGCCTGCCGGAGCAGTGCGCTCTCCGCATCCGGCTGCTGCAAACGGTCCGCAGGCAAGACGCTGGATGACTGGCGACCTGGATTGTCCTCATACAAAAAATCCATAAAGCAGTCCCCCTGGCTTTAAAACGCCTGGAGGCAACCGCGCCGTTCGGCTTGGATCACGTTGCAAATCCGCCATATGACGCCCGGATATCCCGCGCTGGCCAAGGAGCATAGCCCCTAATGTGCCGCCCGCTGGAGTGAAGTGTCCTGTGACAATTGGCTTTACCCGCCGTTGCGGCCGAAGCTTTCAGGGAAGACTTTCCTCTTCCAACCGCACCACCCCAGGGCAATGCACGACAACCAATATTTATCAACAGGTTAGCCGACACCCTCCCTTGCCCGCCTTCGGGTTCGCCATCCCGCGGCTGTGTCCGGACGGAAAAACACTCTGACGGCATTTTTCGAGACTCGATATGTCATAGTTTAATGCCAGCTGCCCGGCGCAATGCCATGGCTCCTCTACAAGTGAATGGAGACCTTATGGGTACTGAAACTCGCGGCGCGGAAGCGCCGGTATTGATCCTGACAAAGAACGCTTTTGAAGCGCTTGACATAAGCGACTATCTGATCCGCCGCGGTCTCGATACCGTTTTGAGCGAAACCAAAATTGAGCAGTGTTCCGCATTTTTCGATGACAGCCAACCGCCGCCCCGGCTGGTGTTCTTTGCCTTCCCGCTTAGTGAACCGGCGGCGCGTGACTGGCTTTTCACAGCTCTGTCAAAAAATTGGCCTGTCATCCTGGTGAATGGGGACACCACCGAGCCGGAACTGCAGTCCCTGCCCATGCTTTCTCGCCCGTTCAAGACATCCCACCTGGATGCTGTGATGGAGATGGTCAGCGAATAATGCATTCCGGCACAATGAATGAAGGTCATGCCCGGCTTCGAAGGGAGACACGCTGTCACGACGGCAGAGACCGCCCGGCAGCCAGCCGGTCCTGAAACTCCAAGGTGGCCACTGCCGCACGCCGGCTGTGGATTTCTGCCGATGCAAGTTTCACGGTCTGCACGGAACCTTACGGCCTCGGCAGCGTTTTCTAATTGAGAGCGCGTCACCGCGGCACACCCCCGGTTTCCGCCCGATCTTGAAAGGAGAACACGACATGGACGACGACCGTTTCACCGGCAAATGGACCGAACTCAAGGGCCGCCTGCGCGAGACCTATGGCGATCTGACCGACGACGAACTGGAACAGGCCAAGGGCGAGCGCGAACAATTGGAAGGGCTGCTTCAGCAGAAACTGGGCAAGACCAAGGACGAAGTCCGCCAAGCTGTCGACCGCATGCTGGAGAGCATCTGAAATAGGCGCAGACCGCATAGCGTTTTTCACACTATGCGGTGAGTACCGCCTATCAGGTACCAAAGCCGTGCGGCCATCTGGTGGCAATATTCTTAGGCCGCACGCTCTCCTGCAATTCAAAGACCGGTCCGCCAGACTGCCTAAGACTGGTCTGGCGGCGCAAAATGCTGCTCAATGGCGCTCATGGACCACACTGAATTCTTTGGCTTAGCCTCCTATCACCTGATGCTTGCAGCCATGGGTGTAGTGATCATTCTTGCTCATTGGTCACCGCGCTTCTTTTCAACCCGAGAGCCTGCCGCCGCACCGCTTCTCATCCTGCTCGGAATGGCGGCATACTGGCTGGTTCCTGGCCTGCCCCAGCTTCCAGACCCGCGCGCTCACCCGAAGCCTTGGGAAGTTGTCAGCGAGCTGACTGTGATTATTGCGCTGTTTGCAGCCGGTCTCCGCCTCGACAGCCTGAGGCCATGGAAAAAATGGGGCCCGACGGTCCGGCTTCTCCTCATCGGGATGCCGCTCACAATCCTGGCGGTTGCCGTGCTGGGGTGGGGCTTGGGCGGCATGACTGCTGCCGGCGCAATACTCCTGGGTGCAGTGCTGGCCCCGACAGACCCGGTGCTTGCGGGTGACGTGCAAGTCGGTCCGCCGATGGAAGGCAACGAACACCCGGTGCGTTTTACTCTGACAACTGAAGCGGCGCTCAATGACGGGCTCGCCTTCCCCTTTGTCTACCTCGGCCTCATTGTTGCCGTGCAGGGGTTGAACCCTCAGGCATGGCTGGCTGACTGGCTTATTATTGATGTCGCGTACCGTATCTCAACAGGTGTTGTGATGGGCGCCTGCGGTGGCTGGGCGCTGGGGCAAGTGCTGTTTCGGTTTCCCCGTTCTGCGGTTCTGGCTGACACTGCGTCGGGTGTTGTGGCGGTTGCCGGGGTATTGCTTTGCTACGGCTCTACCGAACTGGTCGAAGGCTACGGGTTCATCGCCGTCGCTGTCATGGGCCTGACACTGCGCCGGATCGAAAATGAACACCGTTTTCACCGCAGGCTGCACGATTTCTGCGAAACAATCGAACACGCTTTGACAGCACTGCTATTGGTTGCCCTTGGCAATGTCCTGCCGGTTCTTCTTGAAGATCTAACCTGGGCACATCTCCTATTGGCGCTTTTGCTTATCGGTGTGATCCGGCCTCTGGCTGGCTGGCTCTCGCTGGCTGGTTCGCAGCTCCGCAAACGCGACCGTTTTGTGGTGTCCGTGTTTGGTGTCCGGGGGATCGGGTCAATCTATTATCTCTGCTACGCCGGCGCACATTTGGAGTTTGTGAACGAACCCGAATTATGGGCCCTGATCGGGCTGACCATCCTGCTTTCGACCATGTTGCACGGCTTCACTGTCGGCCGCGCTATGGATGCGATCGCAAAATAAGCATGCCGGTCAATGTGAAACACACATCTTATAGTCTTAAGCATGCAAGAAACGGGAGCAATTCCGGGAAAGGGTGACCAGACGACCCAGGCATACATGTGCACTATAACAGGCGCATCCAGTGCAGCAGCCATCAACATTCACGGACTTCGGCAATTCTGCTGCAATCCCTATCTTTGCCCGGCAACACCGCGATTGCTCCGCGTCCTGCACTGCTCCTGCGCCAGATGCGCCTGAATCATCCGGGTGGAAACTGGGCGGGCAAGCACCGGCCATCTTAAGCGCGGTGAATGCCCGTCCAGTTCGTCTTCGGCAGCATCACCCAATAGGACCAGCCTCCCGCCGCGTCCCTGAACCGCCTGATCAATCTTGAGACTGGTAACCTGTTCGGATCCCGCTTCGACAAAGGCCACCGCAATCCGCCGGAATGGCGTGATCGACATCAGCGCGCATTCATGCCCCTTTTGCACACTGATTTCGGCCACCGGGTCAAAGTCCGAGATGGTATCGCAGATATCGCAAGTGATCAGGTAGTTTCTGGACACGATCAGATAGACATGTGCCCTGTCTTGATTGGGCTCTTCCATTGCTTCCGCTCCCCCCTACAGTCAAGCATTTTGGAACTTTTCCGGTTCAGGCGCATTAAACTGTGACATAGCTGCGAAAGGGGAAGGCCCGTGTCACCAACCGCCTGCCAGAATTGCCCGCTGCGCAAGCGGCCCGTTTTTACACCAATGTCGCGTGAGGAAGTCATCTTTACCCAGGAGTTTAAAACTGGAGAGCTAACGGTGGATGCAGGCACGACGATCCTGCTGGAAGGGTCTAACAGCCCGCAGTTTTATACAGTGCTGAGCGGCATGGGCACGCGCTACACGACGTTGGAAAATGGCCGCCGGCAAGTGATCAATTTTCTTTTCCCCGGCGATATAGCCGGTCTGCAGGCCAGCCTGATGGGAGAGATGAAGCATTCAGTGGAAGCGGCCACCCCGATGACGCTGTGCGTGTTCCGCCGCGCTGCGTTGTATGAGCTGTTTCAGCGGCAGCCAGAGCGCGCATACGACTTGACGTGGATTGCCGCGGTCGAGGAGCATTTCCTGGGCGAAACCATTGCGTCTCTGGGGCAGCGGGATGCTTCGCAGCGCATTTCCTGGGCACTGGTGCGGATTTACGAGCGGCTCAAATCTGTTGGCATGGAGGTGAAGGACACAGTGCCGCTGCCATACCGCCAGCAGGACCTGGCAGATGCGCTTGGCCTGTCTTTGGTACACACCAACAAGATGCTGAAAACGCTGCGGGACAGCAAACTTGCACAATGGCAGAATGGAAATCTGCAGATCAGGGACCTGCCCGCGCTTGCCGAGGTGGCGATGGTCGAATTGACCGCGCCCGAACGGCGGCCGTTGATTTGACGCAGCATTGCCAGGTGCTTCTGCCAAATCTTCCGCCTGCCTCCAGCTTCGGCTTCCTAGGTTTCAGCGGTCTCTCTGCTTCGAGTTTCTTGCGCGGGACAGGCTGCCCCGCTGCATTTGTCCCGTGGACCTGAAACACATTCTGCCCCAGATCAAGCCCGACCGTGATAATCTCTGACATGACCGCTCTACTTTGCGGATCGTTGCAGGCCCACCTTGGCACAGTGATGCCGTCGGGGGGCGGTCACATCATCAACACCCATCCGTCCTGCTCGCAAAGCCTGACATGCAGGCACCGACCATCACCTGCGTTGCAGACTGCCATGCGCCCGGCGCAGCAGATCCATTGAACCCGACTGGCGACCCATCTGCCCGATACTGCCACCACCGGGCCATCTATGACTTCCCGCTGTCCGAAGAATGGAAAGCGTGGACCGCCGTTTCCGAAGAAGTGCTTCAGAAGGATGAACTGGGCGAGTTCATTGAAGCCAATGCCAAAGACATCATGGACCCGACCCCCGCCATCATTGACGGGAAGGAAGACGAGAAAACCACAATTGGGAAAACCGCCTCATTCAGACTGCGCAGCAAATCGAAGGCCGCTATGGCCAACTGACCCAGCTGCTGCAGATGTCGCGCCAATTTCAGGTGTACGAGACCAGCGATTTGAAGCTTGTCAGCAACCGCGACACGGGCGAAGGCGAAATCCAGTTTCTGAACGAGCACAAGGACGCGGCTGGCCAGCCTCTGAAAATTCCGAAGCTGATCATCATCGCGATCCCGGTCTTCATGGGTGGAGCGGCATACCGCATGCCCGTGCGCCTCCGCTACCGCAAGGCAGGCAGCACCGTGAAACTCCTGCTGTCCGTCTACAACCCGGAAAAAGCCTTTGAAACCGCCTTCAAGGAAGCCGTCGAAGAGGCCACCAAAGAGACCGGCCTTCCTACCTTCCGGGGCACCCCGGAAGCCTGATGTCTCTTTCTTGCCCTTGAAAACAGGGGCCAGCGAAGGGCACCAAAAAAGGAGTTCCAGCATGTCAAAGCCGATGAACCCCATCCCGGTCAACTCCGCAGAGCGCATTGCCAAGGCTTACGGCTATGACCAAGTTGTTATCATCGCCCGGCGCGTCGGTGATGACCCGCACGGCGAACACGTCACTACTTATGGTCGTGACAAGGCCCATTGCAGCGCCGCCGCCCGCATCGGTGAATTTCTGAAATTCAAGGTCATGGGATGGGTCAACGATGCAAAGAAAATGCCGCGTGTCTGGATGATTTTTCGCCATGACCTTGCGGACTTCGAACAGGAAAACATCCCGCAATTTCTGTGCACCGATTTTGGAGGCGCGGCGGCGCATGCCGAGATCACCGCAGCGGAACAGGAAGTCAAGGTAATCATTGTCCCCGCCGAATTCCTGCCCCCGGAAGAGTGGGCGGAAGTGGGTGCTGTTCACGCGGCGATGGCCGCAAGCGTGAAGGGAACCTGCAATGGCTGAACAGTCGAAAATCGAATGGACGGACCACACGTTCAACCCGTGGGAAGGGTGCCAGCAGGTCGCGATTGAATGCGACCACTGCTAGGCTGAAGCCCGCGACCAGCGGTTTACCGGCGGCACCCTTTGGGGGCCGAAGGCTCCACGCCGCAGGACAAGCCCCCAGAACTGGCAAAAGCCCTGCACGTGGCAGCGTCAGGCAGATGCCTTCTTTGCCCGCCACGGGCGGCGTCAGCGGATCTTCTGCGCGTCTCTGGCTGATGTCTTTGATAATGCCGTGGACACCGCGTGGCGTGATGACCTTTGGGCGCTGATCCGGGAATGCGACAAGCTGGACTAGCAGCTGCTGACTAAGCGCCCGCAGAATATCGCAAAGATGCTGCCCGCAGATTAGGGCGATAGCTGGCCGCATGTATGGCTAGGCACCAACGCAGGCACACAGAAGACCGCAGAATTGAACATTCCGCCGCTGCTGGCCGTGCCCGCCGCCGTCCGCTTCGCCAGCCCCGAACCGCTGCTGGGGCCGATGAACCTGACGCAGCTGGCGCAGCGTGGCGGTACGGCGCTGGACGCCCTGCGCGGCGAAGGGTTCGAAACCTTCACAGGCCGCACCGCCAGCGGCCCCGGCCCCCGGCGGGTGCATCTGGTCGTCTCCGGCGGCGAAAGCGGCCCCAAGGCCCGGCCAATGCACCCGGACTGGGTACGCAGCCTGCGCGACCAATGCCAATCGGCCGGCACTCCGTTCTTCTTCAAGCGATGGGGGCACGGGCGCTCGCAATTGATCGTGACCACGACGCCCCGGATTGGCGCACGAATTACTCTGCGCCGCTTTCAAAACCCGGCTTCCGCATCCTGAACCTAACCGGCGGCCACGGCTTTCACGGCGATCGGGTCTGCCTGATGAAGCGCACCGCAAAGCAGAAGGCAGGCCGGACGCTGGACGGACAGGAATGGGACGGCATGCCATGTACGCAAAGGTTCCAGAACGCGTGCGCTGGTGACGTTCTTGAAATCATCATCCATGGGAAAAACCGAAGACTTCCTGCGCGCCATCCATGACGCAGCAGATCCCGGCGACCGGATCGAAATCCCCGTTGCCAGCTGGGGGCCGCCAAAGCCGCCCGGCGGAAACCGGCGCGCGCGGCGGGAGAAATATGCCGCTCACCGCAGGAACAAGGGGAGGGTCTGATGGTGAAACGCCAGCAGTTCACTTCTGCCCAGATCACACGCTTTGTTTAAGCAGCGCGTGCTGCTGATCCCAATGCCATTGTCGAAATTGTGACAGAGGCAGGAAAAATCCGCATTTTATCAGAATCCGAACCTGTAGCGGATTCCCCATTTGATAAATGGAAGGCCAACCGCAATGAGAGTGAAGCTCAAAGGAATTAACAAGGTCGGCAAACGCCTAGCGGACGGCCAGCGCGTCACCTACTACTATGCTTGGAAGGGCGGCCCCAGACTGCCCGAAAAACCCAGATTAGCGGAGTTTGTAGCCGCCTGCAACGAAGCCGTCACGCAAAAGTCACAGCCAAAGTCTGACACCATTCAGGCCCTGCTGAACAAGTACCAAGAGCCCCCCCAAGTGGCAAGGTCTCGGGGCCAGAACCAATAAACACTACATCGGACATATTCGGAAGATCGAAACAGAATTCGGGGCCTTCCCATTTCCGCCCTGCCCGACCGCCGCGCTCGCGCCGCAATCCCTGAGTGGCGGGACAAGATGGCCGTGAAATCCCGGATGCAGGCAGATTACGTGTTCGCCACATTCGCTTCGATTCTCGCGTGGGCTTTGGACCGGGGATTGACCGATGCCAACCCGTGCAAAAACCCCGGCAAGCTCAACCGGTCCGAACGGGCGGAATGCATTTGGGCACAGGCTGACGAAGAGGCCCTGTTTGCCATCGCACCCGAACGCATCCGCCTCGCCTATATGCTGGCGGCTTGGACCGGCCAACGCCAAGGCGATCTGCTGTCCCTGATGTGGAGTGCCTATGATGGTACTCACATCCGGCTTCGCCAAAACAAGACGAAGCGCCGCGTGGTCATCCCGGTGGCTAGCCCGCTGAAGGCCGTTCTGGATTAAGCAGCAAAGAACAAGGCCGCCGTGACGATCCTGACAACATCCAAAGGAACATCTTGGACATCCCATGGGTTCGGCGCGACATGGCGCAAGACGTTGACCAAGGCAAAGGTGTCCGGGCTGACATTCCACGATCTGCGCAGCACAGCGGTAACCCGCTTGGCAGTCGCAGGATGTGAAGTTCCGGAGATTGCGACCATAACCTGCCACAGCCTGAAAGATGTCGGCGCGATCCTAGATGCGTACTATCTCAACCGGAACACACGGTTGGCAGAATCGGCCATCAGGAAGCTGGAAGAGTACGAACGGGAAACAAAAACTCCCAACTGGCCCAAACCAGTCGCGGCGAAATCGGAAAAAGCTGTTTGTTTGAAATGGCAGGGGCATCAGGGTTCGAACCCGAGACCTACGGTTTTGGAGACCGTCGCTCTACCAACTGAGCTATACCCCTGCGGTGCGGCATTTCCTAAGGCAGACGTGTTGCGCTGGCAAGAGGAAAAACGGGCTTTCTGCGTACAGGCCTGCGGTTTGGCCGCTGCAGGCTTTGCCATGGCGCAGCCAAGCAGTTAGACAGAGCAGATAACTGCGCCCCTGCGCCGGGACGCCCGAAAATACGAGCCGCCTACCGTGAGTCTGAGAAAGAAAATCGCCGACAGCCCCGGCGTCAACCGCGCCGTCGAGGGGCTGCTTGCCGCCTATGTGCGATTCGCCTTCCGCACCTCGCGCTGGAGCCGCAGCGGTTTCGAAGAAATGGATGCCTGCGTGCGCCGTGGCGAACCGGTGATCTTTGTGCTGTGGCACCAGCGGCTGATTATGGCACCTTATCTGTTTGACACATCGCTGGGCCGCATCTGCGCCCTGACTTCCTCGGCCCGCGCCGGGCGGCTGGCCGGCCAGATTCTGGTCAGGCTTGGTTTTGAGACCATTCCGATGTCCAGCCACAAACGCCATGTGGCGCTTTCGCGTGAAGTGTTGCGCCGAACCAGGGACGGCTGTTCAATCGGGATTGCCGCCGACGGGCCGCGCGGCCCGGCGCGCATATCCTCAACCGTCCCTGTTGTCTGGGCCCGGATGACCGGCTGCCGGGTGTTCACGGTCGCGTTCGCCGGAAAAAAAGTAGTCGAGCTGCCGACCTGGGACCGCCAGATGCTGCCTCTGCCGTTTTCGCGGGGTGTGCTGATGTGCCAGGAGTGGACAGATGAAGTCCCGAAAAAGCCGACCGATGCCGAGGCAGAAAGTTTGCGCTTAAGTCTGGAAGCCTCGCTGGAGGCAATCACCGCTGCGGCAGACAGCGCCGCCGGACGGATTAGCAAGCGCCCGCAATCCCGGACCACCTGAGCACCGTTCCCTGCAAGAGAAGCGGCCCGGAAAATTGTTTCTTCCGGCCCGGAAACCGTGCCGGTTTCCGGAT
>NZ_JAKFZM010000036.1:0-39678 GCF_021654205.1 Leisingera sp. MMG026
TTCGAACCTACGATACACAGTACCAAAAACTGCTGCCTTACCACTTGGCTACACCCCATCGGTGAGGCGCTGTCTAAAGTTTGTTGCGAGGGGGTGCAAGAGGGTTTTTAAAAAAAATGCAGTTCCTGTCCGGCTCTCGTTAGAAAATCTGCATGGCCCCGGGCTTTCATCAGCTGGCGGCAACCCGATGCCCTTGGAAACCGTATTTACCTTAAGGGCTTACGGATCTTTTACATGACATGTTTTGTGCGCCTGCCAAGTGCTGGAACGAACGGCCGGACCGGTTCTCCGGCGCGCGCGGATGGGTGCGGAAGGGGTGGCCAGCCCGATACGGGCTGGCGCGGGCTTGTGTCCGCTTCAGGACCCCCAAATGGCCTGATGCGCTTCTTCGCCGCTCTCAAAAATATGCGGTTGCACGCTGCGGCTGGCGAGGGTGCCTTGCATCTTCAGGCGCATGAAGGCGCTGGTGGTGTAGTGGGCAATCGAGGCGCTGTGGCGCTCCAGTGTCCGGCCGACCGATGCCGCATAGGCATCCTGCAGATCCTCGGCAATGCGGAAGCCGTTCTGGTTTATCACCATGCTCACATCCTGGCCGCTTTTGACAAAGGCATCCTGCAAGACACGGGTCAGGTCCTCGATGTCGCGCTTCTTCTTGACGCTCCAGCCTTCGAGGTTGAGGAACATGGTGTGGCGTGCGGCATCATAAGTGACCCGCTCCGACAGGTTCAGGTTCAGCAGGTCATTCATCAGCCCCATCTGCTCATCCTGGAAAATGCGCGGATCCATCGGGCTGACGTTCTCGATGATCGGCTTGAACTCCATCTGATCCAGGATATCGCGCTGCAGGTCGATGCCGGGCGCAATCTCGATCAGTTCCAGTCCCTTGGGCGTCAGCTGCAGCACGCAGCGTTCGGTTACGTAAAGCACCGGCTGCGAGCGCTGCGAGGCGTAAGGGCCGGAGAAGGTGATCTGTTCGATCAGGCGGACGAACTTCTTGTTGCGGCCTTCCTGGACGATGCGCAGGTTGCCGTCCTCAACCGCAACCTTCAGCCCGCCAGCGGTGAACGTGCCGGCAAAGACCACCGCGCGCGAGTTCTGCGAGATGTTGATGAAGCCGCCGCAGCCATTCAGGCGGCCGCCGAAACGGGAGGCATTGACGCTGCCTTCGGCGTCGCATTCCGCCATGCCGAGACAGGTGAGGTCGAGCCCGCCGCCGTCGTAGAAATCGAACATCTGGTTCTGGTCGATGATGGCATCAGCATTGGCTGAGGAGCCGAAGCTGGAACCGCCTGCCAGCACACCGCCGACCGCGCCGGCCTCGGTTGTGAGGGTGATATAGGGGGTGGCCTTTTCCTCGTTTGCTACCGCCGCGACGCCGTCGGGGGCGCCAACGCCCAGATTTACGGCCCCGTTGGGCGGCAGTTCAAAGGCGGCGCGGCGGGCGATGATCTTGCGCTGATCCAGCGGCATCTTGGCGATGCCCTCCACCGGCACCCGGATTTCACCGGAGAGGGCAGGGTTATGCTGCACGCCGTAATTCATCCGGTGCATGTCCGGATCGTCCGCCAAGCAGACGCAGTCCACCAGCAAGCCGGGGATCTTCACGTCCTTCGGCTTGATCGAGCCGTCCTCGACGATGCGCTCCACCTGGGCGATGACGATGCCGCCGTTGTTGTGGGCGGCCATTGCCTGGGCCAGGCAGTCCAGCGTCAGCGCCTCGCGCTCCATGCTGATGTTGCCGGAGCGGTCGGCGCTGGTGCCGCGAATAAAGGCGACGTCGATCTTGGTGGCCTTGTAGAACAGCCATTCCTCGCCATCGACTTTGTGGTAGCGGACAATGTCCTCCTCGGTCACCTTGTTGACCTTGCCGCCGCCATGGCGGGGATCGACATAGGTGTGCAGGCCGACCTTGGAGAACAGCCCCGGCTGGCCCGCCGCGCAGGCCCGGTAAAGCTGCGAGATTACCCCCTGCGGCAGGTTGTAGCCGCAGATCTTGTTCTCTTGTGCTGCTTGCGCAACCTTGGGCATGCGGCCGAAATTGCCGGCAATCACCCGGCGCAGCAGCCCGTCGTGGTGCAGCCGTCCGGTCCCCAATCCCTTGCTGTCGCCGGCGCCTGCGCACATGATCAGCGTCAGGTCGCGGGGCGCGCCCTCCTCGATGAACCGCTTTTCCAAGGCCGCGTGCAGCATTTCCGGGATGCAGCTTTGCACAAACCCGGTGGTGGTCACGACATCCCCGTCCCGGATCAGTGCCATGGCCTGTTCGGTGGTGGTTGTCTTGTCTTTCATGGCGGCGCGTCCTCCCCGATGCCTGTCGCCTTCCGCTTGGGCTTTGCGGCCTTGCGGAAACTGATCGGGCATTCTAGCCGCGGGCCAGACGGCGCCTGTCCTTTGATTGCGTCAGCGGATGGGGGACATACGACATCACGCCCCGCGGGCCGGGGCGAAGTTTCCGATCGGCGGCCGGCTGTTGCCGATGCGGCGGGCGGCGGGTCTCATCCAGGTGGCCGTGCATCAGCCCGGTTGCGGTCAGAACAGGCTGTCGCCGGATTGAAACCAGTCGCCCATGCTGATGTCCTCCAGCAACACGGACCAGTTTGCACCATCCGAGAATTTCAGACCGCCTTCTGTGTCCTCAATAGACAATGTGCGGCGCATTGGGCCTGTCACTTTGATTTCATCCAGGCCCAGTTCGAAATCCGTTATGGTGTCATCCCCATGGTGCCGTGTCCGGAACAGAAAACAGTCGCCGCCAGCGCCGCCGGTCAGCAGGTCATTCCCGGCGCCGCCGGTCAGAGTGTCGGCATGCAGGCCACCGTCAAGCGTGTCGTTGCCCTTGTTCCCGGACAGCCTGTCCATGCCGCGCCCGCCTGACAACTCGTCGTTGTCCTGCCCCCCTGTGAGATGATCTTTTCCAGTGCCGCCAAAGATGAAGTCTTCCCCGGATCCGCCATTCAAGCGGTCCCGGCCAGCGCCACCGTCCAGGCAATCGTTCCCCTGGTTGCCAGCAAGCGTGTCCTTGCCGCGGCCCCCCTGAAGGTCATCGCCGCCGGCCCGGCCAGCCAGGCTGTCTGCACCATCATTGCCGAACATGAAATCACGTCCGGCACCGCCTTCAAGGGTGTCATCGCCCATTGTGCCGGCAGCCCTGTCCATCGCCATGAAGATGTCTTTTTGAATGGCGCTGATATCGGTGTTACGCACAATGATATCGGACAGGCTTGTCTCCCATAGCGCCTTCATCTCGCTGGCGGGAATACCCTCGCGTCCTTCACTCCAGAATGGATCGCCGTCGCGCAGGCGGGTGAACTGGTCCACCATAACCGTGGTAAAGGTTTCCCCAAGCAGCCCGTCGCCGGACGGGTCTTCGGCCAGTCCGCCAACCCATGCATCGACCAGATCGGTGTCGCCATAGGCATCTTCCAGTCTTGCCGCCAGACCGGCATCCTTCGTGATATCGGTAAAGCTTTCTGCCCGGGCAAGGCCAAGCGCTTCGCGCAGGTCATTATAGCTGGCGACACCCAGATCGCGCCCGCGTTGAATGTTCAGCGCTGCCAGGTCCAGCCCGCCTGCGCTAGGCGGCCCGAACAGGAACGAGCGCACATCCTCGACCACCATAGTGTCTACAGCTTCGGACGCTTGGGTTGCAGCACCGCGCATGACGTTTTCGATCATGTCCGGTTCCTTCAACAGATGCGGCTGAAAGAACGCGTCCCGCAACGCCAGCAGACCGGCGGTTCCGTCAGCTGCCACCAGCTGCAGATTGGCCGGCAAAAGCGTATGCCCCAGCCGGAACACGGCAGTAGAGAACTCGATTGCAATGCCGGGGTTCACGTCCGGGTCATAGCCCTGATAGGCCCCAAGCGCGTCTTGGCCGATCAAAAGGGGGAGAAACTCCTTGAAGGTGACACTTTGCACCAGCGCTTCGACCCGGGCGCGGGCAGCCTCAAACAGCTGGCCGTCTGTCAGGCCTGGATCCCTTGCGGCCAGTTCCTCAACCAGCCGGTTGTGCTCGCGGGTGAAAATCGTGTGCATCGAGGACAGGGCCACATTTTCCGCGGCGCGGACATCCCCGGTCAGGAAACCGTCGCCATCCCGGCCCAGATACCCGTCCTTGGTCATCCGCAGCCTGCCGCCTTCGTCCCGCATTGCTGCGACAGTTTCCACCGTCGAGCCATAGATCATGGAGGCATCGATAAATGCGGTGATCTCATTGAGATACTCACCGTCCTGCTGCGCCACCCGGGTAAAGGGAATGACCGCCTCACCGGTGCCGAAAGGATCAAAAAACGGATCTCCCGCCGGGACTTCGATATCTGCCCCGGTCTCGCTTTCGGTCCCGGTCAGCGACAGATCATGATCCAGAAACTGCCCCCAGATCCACAGGAAGTCCGACGCGCCTGCAGCATTCACAGTGCCGCCGTCTTGCGCAGACAGGATATTGGAAATCTCACGCGGGTTGGGCCGGTCCGCCCCGGCCATGCCGCCGTCAGAAGTCAGGCCGCTGGGCGCTAAATGCAGCAGGCCGGTGCCGGTTGCCCCCCAGTCTGGATTTTCGGAATGTGCGGCATAGCCATCGGCGGGGCGTGCGGCCCCGATCTGTAAACTGGACATGTGATCCCCCAATCACTCATTAACTTTCACCAAAACTGCCATTGTGTGCGGCGCGCCATCCCTGTGCGAGCGGTGCCGGTAAACGCCTTCCCAGGTTCCGGAAATGCACTCAAACCGGGACACAGGCAGGCGCCCATTATATCACGATTTAGTGTGATTTTGTGTATTGTCGTGATTTTCATGGCGGATCAGCGCCATCGCGTCACAGGTAAAGCAATAGGCCGGGACCCTGCGTGTCAGGCTTGCCGGGCCTGCAGCGTTGCATCAGTGGCAGACGGCGTATCAGTCCACTTGGCAATTTGTTCCAGCAGCAGCTGCTTGCGCATCGGCTTGGAAAGAAATTCAACCATGCCTGCAGCGCGGCAGGCCGCTTCGTCGGTGCTCAGCACATTGGCGGTCAGCGCAAGGACAGGGCAGGGCGCCCGGCCGTTCTCCTGTTCCCAGGCCCGCAGGCGGCGGGTGGCTTCAATGCCATCCATCACCGGCATCGACATGTCCATCAGCACCAGATCGAAACGATGTGCGGCGAAGGTGTCCACCGCCTCCTGCCCATTGCTGCAAATGGTCAGCTGAATGCCGGAAGGGGCCAGCATTTTCTGCAAAACCAGTTGGTTGGTACGGTTGTCCTCAGCCGCCAGAAGGCGCAAGTGGCTGAATTGCCCGGCTGTTTGCCCGGCGCTGGGCGGCACCGCGGCGGCAGCCTGCGGCGCACCGGAGTTCAAGACCTCCTGCAGGGTCTGCAAAAGCAGTTTGTTGCGCGCCGGTTTCATCAGCACACGCAACGTCTTGCACTCCTTCAACACTTCATATTCGGCCAGCATCTGACCGCCGGTGCAGAAAACGATCGGCATCTCCCGGCACCCGGGCAAGCTGTGCAGGCTCCGGCAAAGGTTTCTGGCTTGCTCCAGCGGCAGGCTGGTTTCAACCAGCACCAGATCCGGCTGCCGCTGTTCCGCAGCCATTGCCGCCACTTTTTCCAGCAGCCCGTCCATGCCGTGAAGCGCGATTGTGTCTGCCCCCCAAAGAGCCAGCTGGCGCTGCCGCACGTCGCGGGCAAAGGCCAGATCCGCGGCCACAGCCACCAGTTTGCCCGCAAGCGGCCGGGAAAGGACCGGCGCAGGAGCGGCAACAGGCAGCGTCAGGCAGACAGTGAAACAGGACCCTGTGCCGCTCTCCGAGTCCACATCGATCCGCCCGCCCATGGCCTGCGCCAAACGGGACGAGATGGCCAGGCCCAGACCGGTGCCCTCAAATCGCCGGGCGGTGGTGCTTTCGACCTGCTCGAAGGCATGAAAGATCTGGCCGATACAGTCATTGGGGATGCCGACCCCGGTGTCGCGCACATCAATGCACAGTGGAATAGCATGGCCGGCGTCGTAGTTGAGTGTGATACTGATAAAACCTTCCAGAGTAAACTTTACCGCGTTGCCCACCAGGTTCATCAGAATCTGCCGCACCCGGCCGCTGTCGCCGGTAAAGACGGCAGGCGTGTTCTCCGGGATGTCGATACAGATTTCCAGCCCCTTGGCGGATGCGCTGGGCGACATCAGCGTGGCGACGTCATAAATCACGTCGCGCAGGTTAAAGGGCTGCTCCAGCATCTGCTCTTTTCCGGCCTCCAGCTTGGAGAAATCGAGAATGTCGTTGACGATGCGCAGCAGCGCCTCGGACGATGCCAGAATGGTTCCGGTGCAGGATTGCTGTTCAGATGTGAGGCTGGTTTCATTCAGCACTTCCGCCATCCCCAGAACCCCGTTGATCGGCGTGCGGATCTCATGGCTCATGGTTGCCAGGAAGCGGGATTTGGTCTCGGTGGCAGCTTCCGCCCGGGCTTTTTCCTGCTGCAGCCGCTCGGCGATCCGCTTCTTTTCCTCCAGACTGGTTTCCAATGTGTCCAGCGCCGCAAATACGGCAGAAATCTCACTTGCTTCCTGTGAGGGCGCAAATTGCTCGCGGCTTGCCAGCCGCCGCAGCTTGGAAGCCGCCAATTGCATCGCGCCGGAGACGGCATGCGCCTTGCGAATGGCAAAAATCAGTGCTGCAAGCATAAGCAGCGCGGTGCCGGTCAGCCCCAGAACAAAAATACGGGACAACGCCCGGTTCGCCGCCGCGATGGCCTGTTCCGCATGCACAGCCGCCAGGCCGGTCACGGTGGCAGCTTGCCGGGTAACCGCCTCGCTGCTCATCATCAATGTGCTGAGAGTGGGAATGTCCTTTGCAGGTTTGATGCCCAAAAGCACAACCGCCAATTCGCACCACTCCGTCAACGTCTGATTCAGGGTTTCAGCCTCGGCCCGCAGCGGCCCAGGCAGCGGTTGCTTCAGCAAGGCGCTGAGATCGCTGTTGATTTCCTTGAGGTAAGATTGAAACTGGCTGGCCACGTCTTCCTGCGGGATCAGCCGCGTCATCGCCAGAACGTCTTGGGCATAAACTTCGGCGGCCGTGATGCCGGTGCTGACGCCGCTGGTGCGCCGGGTCACCTCAAGCGAGGCTTCCAGCACTGCGTCTTTCCGGCTGGAGGCATACATCGCCATACTGCCGATCAGCAGTGCCGCAAGCAGTGCTGCAACCGCAATCACCAGAACCGGCAGCACGGTGGACCGTTTGATATTCATAAGCGGGGACCCTCAGCCATGCGCATCAGTTTGCCGGCAGAATAGGGGTTGGCACATTGGTTCCGGTATCCGTCAGCGTCTGCAGAAAGGCAATCAGGTCGGTGATGTCCGCTTCGGTGGCGGCAAAACCTTCGATATCCGGCATTCGGGATGCCTTGGCACTGCCGCCGTCGGCATAATGGCGGACCACCTCCCGTAATGAGGTGAGCGAACCGTCGTGCATATACGGCGCCCGCAGAGCGATGTTGCGCAGTCCGGGGGTCTTGAAGCGGTAGTTCATCTCCGGGTCCGGCGGTGTCAGGCCGCCGCCGCCAAGATCGGTTGTTTGAATTCCGATGTCATGCAGCTGGTTGTCCGTGAACATCCAGCCGGAATGACAGGACACGCAATTCGCCCGCCCGTTAAACAGCGCAAAGCCGCGTTTGGCGGCCTCCGGCACTGCAGTTGCATCCCCGCTTACCCAGCGGTCGAAACTGGCCACGCCGCTGACAATCGTGCGCTGGTAGGTGGCGAGTGCCGTCAGGACGGTCTCCTTGCGGATCCCCCGCCCGGGGAACAGGCGATCGAACCAGGTTTTGTATTCATGCACCGCAGTCAGGCGGGCGGTGATGCCGTCAAAGGTTGCGTTCATCTCATCCGGAGCGGTGATCGGCCCAATGGCCTGCGTTTCCAGGCTGTCCGCGCGCCCGTCCCAGAACAGCGGGGTGATCCAGGCCGCGTTCAGGAGTGTCGGCGCATGGCGGCGCACGGGTTTGTTTGCAGCGCCGATGGCCTTGGGTACCGGGGTTTCCCAGCCGAAAGAAGGGTTGTGGCAGCTTGAGCAACTGATGTTCTGTCCGCCGGACAGGCGCGGATCAAAGAACAGCATTTTGCCCAAGGTGGCAATTTCACGGCTGTAGGGCGCAGCCTCCGGGAATGGCACGGCAGCGGGCCGCTTGAATGCGTCAAGCCCGGCGGGTTGCGCCAGGCTTTGGACGGCCCATAGCAGCAGCGGTACTACAGCAGCGGCAGCAGCTTTCCACTGCATTTAGGACCTCCCCACACTATCCAAAGCCTAGTTACCCGGAATAACACTCTCTGAGAAGGCTGTTAAATTTGCGTAAGCTTTGCCGTCTTTAAGGCCTTACATGTGCTCTAGGTCCGGTTGTGGGCCTGCGTTCCTGACACTTTCTTGGATCCCGCACTCCGGGTTGCCAGCCAAGGCCCGGTTTTCAGCACCATCAGCGCAAACCCTGCGGTCCATAAACCTCCGGAAACGGTGATTCCGGTCCAGCCCGCGGCCAGTTCAGTGCTGCCTGCAACCCGCAAAGCGGCAGACGCAATGACCAGCGCAAAGGCAGCGGTCAAAGCCGGGCCTGCAACCAGCGGCCGGCCGCTGTGACCCATGGTGGCGCGCATCATGACGGCCAATGTCATGCCGCCAACAGCGCCGATACCCAGGATATGCGCGGCTGCGGCGGGTTCGAGCAAGCCAAATGGCACTGCCGCGGCGGCGATCAGCCCTGCAGGCACCAGCGCATAGGCCGCATGCAGCATGAACAGCAGCGGCTCACCCAGGCTGGCCAGCCCGCACCAGCGTGCCAATCGCAGGACGTGCAACAGCCCGGCTGCCAACAGCAGCACACCGCTGACGGCAGCCCAGGGCGCTGCGGTCCAGGCGAGCAAAGCGGAAGCACCCGACGCGAGGGTCACGGCATCGAATTTGCCGAATGGGACCGGCATCTTCTCTGCGCCGTTCTTGGCCAGCCAATTGCGGGTGAAACTGGGGATGATCCGCCCGCCGATCAGCATGATCAGAAAGATCAGCACGGCAATTCCCAAACGGCGCGAGATATCAGCCGCCCCCTCGGTCATCGCCTCAATATGGAAGCAGGCATTGGCCAGGCCCAGCAGGGTGATCGGCACCAGAACCTTGAGGTTGCGCCAGTTTTCACCCGCGATGATTTCGCGCGCGATCATCACAACCACAGCGGCCAGAAAGGCGCAGTCCGCAACCATCACCCCAAGCGCCGGCAGCCCCAGCCAGCCGGCAGCGGCGATCCGGCCCAGCAGCCAAAGGCCTGAAAGCAGCGCCAGCGGCCAGCCGCGCGCAGGCATCCGCCCGGTCCAGTTGGGCACTGCGGTGAACAGGAAGCCAGCCACGACCGCCGCGCCGTAGCCAAAGATCATCTCATGAATGTGCCAGTCGGTTGGCAGAAACGGTCCGCTGTACACAAGCGTGCCCTGCCAGATCAGCAGCCAGGCGGGGATCGCCAGCAGGGCAAACAGGCAGGCCCCAAGAAAGAACGGCCTGAAGCCGAAGGAAAACAGGACGGGTCCAGAATAGTCGGTTCGCGCAGCCATTTCGGCCTCCAAGTGTCCAATCAAAGAAAGGCGGGCGGCACTGGTCAGGTGCCGCCCGCCGGTTCGGCGCAAGGGACGCAATCTTTCGCCGAACCCCGTGGATCAGCACCGGCAGGCAGGGGGGAGGGAGGCTCCCCCGGATCCGGGTTCCCGTTTTTCCCGCACGGTTGTTTCCTCTGGCGTCACTATGCGATAACGGCGGGGTCATCTCTTTGTCCTTCAGCAAACTTGCGGTGCATTCTTGTCCAAGCTCGACGAAAGCCTCCTGACCGGGCTGCCGCCCTTCAACCTTCTGGAGCGCGGCCAGATCCGCGAGATACTCGATCAAGCCCTGCCCAGGCGCTATGACGAGGGCAATGAGGTTTTTCACGAAGGCCATGACGCCGACCGCTTCCACCTGCTGCTGGACGGCTACATCCGTGTTGTGAAAACCACCGAAGGCGGCGAGCAGATCATCGCGCTGCATATCTCGCCGGGCCAGTTGTTCGGCATAGCGCCCGCGCTGAACCGCGACACCTATCCGGCGACGGCTGTGGCGGCTTCGGAATCGCTGGCGCTGTCCTGGCCGGTGCGGCTGTGGGCTGAGTTCACCGCCAAGTACCAGGGCTTTGCCACCGAAAGCTACAGCACCCTGGGCCAGCGCCTGGGGGAGATGCAGACAAGGATCACCGAACTGGCGACGCAAGCAGTGGAGCAACGGGTGGCGGCGGCGCTTTTGCGGATGGTGACCCAGTCGGGCCGCAAGGTGGAGGAGGGGATCGAGATCGCTTTTCCAGTGACCCGCCGCAATATCTCGGAGATGACCGGCACCACGCTGCACACCGTCAGCCGCCTGCTGTCGGCCTGGGAAAAGGACGGCATCGTTCATTCCACCCGCAAGCATATCGTTGTCACCGACCCGCACCGGCTGGTGGTCCTGAGCGGCGCACAGGGGTAGGGGCGGCTGAAAGACCGGGAGGTGTCCCGCTGGCAGCGCAGGTAACTTTTAGGGCAAGAAGCCGGAACGCCAAGCGGGGCAGGTTTCCTTGATGCGCAGGCACACGTTGCACACAGAAACTGCACAAGCCATTCGCTGCGATTGCCGCCTGGCCGGCCTGCGGGCGGGCTATGCCCGGTGTTCAGCAGGCACGATACTTCTTGGCCGGTGTCATTATTGCTGAGTGTCTTCGGGGTGCTGACTACCGTGCTCATATTGAAGCCGGGTCCGTTTAAGACGCTCAATTTTTCTGCGCCGAAGCTCGTTTTCGTCGTCGAGGATTTCACGCGCTGCACGTGAGGTCTTTTCGATCGCTGTTTCCTTGCGGGACAGACCGGCCAGGCCCAATTCTTCGATGTTTAGCTTGGTCATCTGGTCACTCTAACTGGATTGATTCCGGGGCAGGATTTATTTTAGCGGACGAACGTTCAGTATATTTTGTCTCTCAGGTGCGGCAGGGACCGGATGAGTAAGGCGCGGCGGTCTAAGCGGCGGTGCGGGAGTCCGTTTGAAACCCAGCAGTGTCAACAGCAGAGAGGAAAGCTGCGCGTGCGGCGCCGACGGGGGCGAGACAGTCCATGACAGCATCAATTTTCTCAAGCGCAATGTTTCTGTTGCGATCGGAAACCGGCCAGGCTTTCTGCAGCCAGAAATGGGCTTGTTCAATCGTCGAGATTTTTTGTGTCCGGCCTTCCGAGGGCAGGAAAATGGTCATGGGAGAACCCCAAGAGATTTCTATCAAGATTGTTCTTTCGGTAATTTTTGGAAGAGAACCGCATCTGCAGTTTAAACAGGGCAGACGCAGGAAACGGGAGCATTTCAAGAATGCTCCCGTCAATAGTTTCATGCCTGCAATGGCTTACGCAAGCGCAAGATTGCTGGCGGACTCACGTCCGTCGCGACCGCTTTCGATGTCGAAAGTCACGGCTTGGCCATCGTCAAGCTGCTGGATGCCAGCGCGTTCCAAAGCAGAAATGTGGACAAAGATGTCCCGCGATCCCTGCTCGGGCGCGATGAAACCAAAACCTTTTTGCGAGTTGAACCATTTCACGGTGCCATTGGCCATCGTGTCGTCTCCTTGATAAATGCTATCCGCAACACGCGATAGCCCGGCCCAGTGTCGACATAGGAACAACTGGGGCCGTTAGGAAACAGAAGGTCTAAGAAGAAGCTTTGCTGGACCGAGATGGGGTATGCGATCCATGATTGCAAGAGAGCTGCAGCGATATCTTGCAAATAGTTTTACTTGGCTCCTATCATTCCCCGCAACTGCTCCCGGAAATCCATCTCCTCCAGCCCGTATTCGCCGCAGGCGTCGATCAGCGTGTGAAAGGGGGCGATCGGGCAGCCGGGGCAGATCATCTGGCGGCGCATGAACTCGGCCGCGCAGGCGGGCCAGTGATGAAACAGGTCTGCCAGGGGCAAATCCGGGTTGTCGAAATCGGGGCGTCGCATGGCGTGTCCTCCTTTTCTTGCATCTTGCGTGCAGCAATGGGTCCGGTCTTTGCGCTTTAACAACATACGCGGCGGTGCGCGGGTTTAGGCAGACCCTATCCGCAACTGTACTCAGGACCGCGATATGTCAGAGATACTTACCAAGTCGCGGGCCAGGAACGTGTTCTACGGGGGCTCCTTGTTCTTCGTTGTCGTGTTCGTGGCCATGACCGCGCACAGCCACCGCTACATCGTCAAGACCTCCACTGCTGGCATGGAACTGACCGACGCGGTGCGGCTGGGAAAACATGTGTGGGAGCGTCACTCCTGCATCAACTGTCACACCCTGCATGGCGAGGGCGCCTATTTCGCCCCTGAAGTCGGCAACGTAATGACCCGCTGGGGCGTGCTGGACGAACCCGAGGACGCCTATGAAATGCTGAACGGCTGGATGGAAGCCCAGCCGTCCGGTGTCGAGGGCCGCCGCCAGATGCCGCATTTCGAGATCACCGAGGAAGAAATGCGCGGCCTTTCTGAATTCCTGCGCTGGGCGGATCAGACTGATACCCAGAACTGGCCTCCGAATGACGCGGGCTGAGGGAGAGAAACAATGAAGTATCAATCACAAAAGGTGGCCTATGCCTATTTCATGGTGGCAATGGGCCTGTTTGCAATCCAGGTCCTTGGCGGGCTTCTTGCCGGCTGGATTTATGTCTGGCCCAACACGCTGAGCGAGCTGCTGCCCTTCAACATCGTGCGCATGCTGCACACCAACGCGCTGATTGTCTGGCTGCTGCTGGGCTTCTTCGGCGCCGCCTATTACCTGATCCCCGAGGAGTCCGAACGCGAGATTTTCTCGGTGAAACTCGCCTATATCCAGCTGGCCATTCTTGTCGTCGGCACTCTGGGCGCGGTCGGCTCTTACCTCGTGGGCATCCACGGCGGGCGGGAGTTCCTGGAACAGCCCCTGTGGGTCAAGTTCGGCATTCTTGTCGCGGCAGTGATATTCCTCGTGAACATCTCGCTGACCGTGCTGGCGGGCCGCAAGACCGCGATCACCAACATCCTGCTGATGGGCCTGTGGCTGCTGTCGCTGTTGTGGGTTTTTGCCTTTATCAACCCGGACAACCTCAGCCTTGATAAAATGTACTGGTGGTTTGTTGTGCACCTCTGGGTGGAAGCCACCTGGGAACTGGTGATGGCCGCAATCCTTGGCTACCTGATGCTGAAACTGACAGGCGTTGACCGCGAAGTGGTCGAGAAATGGCTTTATGTCATCGTAGCCCTGGCGCTGTTCTCCGGCATCCTGGGCACTGGCCACCATTTCCTTTGGATCGGCACACCGGGTTACTGGCAGTGGGTCGGCTCGATCTTCTCAACTCTTGAGGTGATCCCCTTCTTCGCGATGATGAGCTTTGCCTTTGTCATGGTCTGGAAAGGCCGCAAGAACCACCCGAACAAGGCCGCGCTGCTGTGGTCGCTGGGTGCATCGACCGTGGCTTTCTTTGGCGCCGGCGTCTGGGGTTTCCTGCATACGCTGCACGGGGTGAACTACTATACCCACGGCACCCAGATCACCGCCGCCCACGGGCACCTCGCGTTTTACGGCGCCTATGTGGCGATGAACCTGGCGATGTTCACCTATGCGATGCCGCATCTGCGCAACCGCGATCCCTATAACCAGGTGCTGAACATGGCATCCTTCTGGCTGATGACCGGCGGCATGGCCTTTATGACCTTTGTGCTGACCTTTGCCGGCACCATCCAGACCCACATGCAGCGCATTGTCGGCGACTACTACATGGATGTGCAGGACCAGCTGGGACTGTTCTATCTGATGCGTCTCGGCTCTGGCGTGGTGGTGGTTTTGGGCGCGCTCTTGTTCATTTACGCAACCGTCGTGGTCCGCCGCGAAGTCATCAAGCCCGGCCCCGCGGCCGTACCGGGAGAGTAAGCCATGAATGCGATGAACATGCCTTCCGTACCCTTCTACCGTCCCGCAGGCGATGAATGCACCGTCTTCGAGATGGCCCAAGCCAACGGTCTGCCCCTTCTTCTGAAGGGGCCGACCGGCTGCGGCAAGACGCGGTTTGTGGAACATATGGCAGCCCGTCTGGGCCTGCCGCTGCACACCGTTGCCTGCCACGATGACCTGTCCGCCGCTGACCTGATCGGGCGCTACCTGCTGAAGGGCGGCGAAACCGTCTGGGTCGACGGGCCGCTGACCCGCGCCGTGCGCGAGGGCGGTATCTGCTACCTGGATGAAGTGGTTGAGGCGCGCAAAGACGTGGCCGTGGTGCTGCACCCTTTGACCGACGACCGCCGCCGCCTGGTGATCGACCGCACGGGCGAAGAACTGTCAGCCCCAAAACCCTTTATGCTGGTCGCCAGCTACAACCCCGGCTACCAGAACATCCTGAAAAAGCTGAAACCTTCGACCCGGCAGCGGTTCCTGTCGATCAGCTTTGATTTCCCCGAAGCCACTGCCGAAACCGCCGTGGTCGCGTCTGAAAGCGGGCTGGACGCGGACCGCTCTGCCGCACTGGTGCGGTTGGCGGGCCATATCCGCAAGCTGTCGGGCATGGACCTGGAGGAGGGGGTTTCCACCCGTCTCTTGATCTATGCCGCGACGCTGATCGCCAAAGGCATGAGCGTGGAGCGCGCGGTAGAGGCCGCCATCATCGAACCCCTCAGCGACGAGGCTGACGTGAGCCAAGCGCTGCGCGACCTTGCCGCCAGCGTCTACGGGTGATGCCATGATCCACGCTCTCGACCTTCTGGAACCCGAAGAAACGGTTGGCAACCTGTGGCACGGCATGGCCACACGGATCGGCGCCGCCGGGGACGAAGCGGAACACACCGTCCGGTTTGAGGACATGCGCGCCAGCCTGGCAGCGCTGTTCCGGGCGCTGGGCGGGGCCGGGGGCGTGGAAATCCAACCGGCGCCCTCGGTGCTGTCGGACCACCGTCCGGACCGGCTGCGCCGCATCGGCACTCCGCGGGAGATGGCGCATATGGCCAGCTTCGACGGCGAGCGCTTGCGCCTGCCGCCGGAAATGGCTGCCTTTCCCAGCAGGGCGCTGAACCGCAAGGCCTATCTGTGGCTGGCGGCGATGGCCGCCACGATAGACCTGCCGGAACGCAACGAGGACCGCTATCAGGCCGACCAGCTGGAGATCGCGGCCAATGCCCGCGCAGCCGATCGGGTGTTTGCCGCCTGTCCGGGGCTGCGGTCTGCCTATGGGGCGTTCTGCGCCCATATGGCCGAGACCCGCAAGCGCAGCGGCCTGCCGCGGTCCGAGGCGCGGATTGAACGGATGGTGCTGGATCAGATCGGTTCCGACTGCCGGGTCGCCGAACCCTGCACCTGCACCGAACCGCGCGGCTACCGGACCTATCAGCCGGTGCCTTTCTGGCTGCGCCTGCCAGTTCCGCAGGCGGGCAGGGGGGCAGCGCCTGAGGCGGAAGAGATGAAAACCCCCGGCCTCGCCGTCTCCACCCGCAAAACGGCCAAGCGGCAGGATCAGGACCAGACCACCCGCAAGGACAGCTTCATCGTCCACCGGTTTGAATCCATCCTGTCCTGGGCTGAAAGCCTGAACATCAACCGGATGGTGGATGACGACGACAACGAGAACGCCCAGAAAGCGGCAGAGGATCAGGACAATCTCACCCTCTCGCAGCATATGAAGCGGGCTGCCTCGCGCCTTCGGATCTCGCTGGACCTGTCGCCGCAGGACGCCGAACACGAGCGGCTGGCGGGGCAGTTCACCTATCCCGAATGGAACCACCGCCTGGGCAAGCACATGCCCGCACACACCTGCGTGCTGGAGGCCGAGGGCAAGCCCGCCGACAGCTTCCATCCCGATCCAAAGCTGGTCGCCCGGGTGCGCCGACAGTTTGCACCGCTGCACCCGCGCCGGGTGATGCTGCCGCGGCAGCTGGACGGCGATGAGCTGGATCTGGAAGCGGTGGTGAAATCCCATGTCGATCTGGCCTGCGGCCAGCAGGGCAGCGACCGGGTTTGGCAGGCCAGCCGCCCGATGGCCCGCGACCTGAGCGTGGCAGTGCTGATGGACTGCTCGCGATCCACCGAGGCCACGGTCGGCGACCGCCCGGTGATTGAGACCGCGCGCGAGTCGCTTGCGGCGCTGGCAGGCGGCATTGCCACCGCGGGGGACCGGCTGGGCATTTGGGGGTTTTCCTCCCTGCGCCGCGACCGGGTGTTCCTGACCCGCGCCAAAGGGTTCGATGACGGGATGTCCGAGGCGGTCACCGCCCGCATCGGCGGCTTCAAACCCGGCCACTACACCCGGCTTGGCGCCGCGATCCGCCATGCCTCGGCCCAGCTGTCAGCAGAAGGCGCCGAGCGCCGCCTGCTGCTGGTCATCACGGACGGCAAGCCCAATGATCTGGACCATTACGAAGGCGTGCATGGCATCGAGGACAGCCGCATGGCGGTGCGCGAGGCCCGCGCCCTGGGCCAGTCGGTGCACGGCGTGGTGATCGACGCCGACGGGCAGGACTGGTTTGCCCGCATCTTTGGCCGTGCCGGCTTTACTCTCTTGCCCGACCCGGCCCGGCTGCCGCGCGCCTTGCCGGAAATCTATCAATCCCTGACCATGGAGCACTGAGATGAAACGCATCCTCGCCCCTACTCTTTCCCTCTGCTTGCCCTTGCTGGCCCCCTCCAGCGCCTTTGCCGCCGCATTCGAGCGCCCGATCCCGCAGCCGCAGACCGAAACCGCGGAGTTCTGGTTCCTGGTGGGCTCCATCGCGCTGATCATCAGCCTGGGGTTTGTCCAGTACCTGGTGAGCCGGCGATGACACCGCAGCCCTCCTGGCGGCTGCTGGCGGCGCTCTACCCGTTCGGGGCGGGGGCTGCCGCGGTCAATATCTTCTTTGCCTCGCTGATTGGCAGCTGGATCGGTTGGCGGGTGCTGACCCCCTATGAATCGGTCGCCTGGGGGCTGCTTCTGGGCCTGCCCGCCACATTTGTCTTCGCCCGTCACATCGCCCGGCTGATGCAACAGGCAGACAAAGGCTAAGCAGCATCATCACACGTAAAAAGGCCCCGCAACGCAGGGCCGTGGCACCATTTAACAGTGGGGGAGACACAAAGTGGCAAGGCGGCCCGGTTTCGGGGGGAGAGCCGCCTTGCCGCGGGTTCAGCCGGCCGCTGCCAGCAGGCCGGCATCCGCCGCTGCCTTCACCTCGGCCAGGTCAGCCTCGCCATCGGCATTGGCGTCAATGGTGGCAAAGGTTTCTGCAGTCAGATCAGGAAAGGCCACCTGCAGCTCTTCCAGCGAATAGGTGCCGTTACCGTCCACGTCGGCCTCGGTGATGGATTCCATTGCGGCCAGCGGCGCAGCGGTCAGAACAGCAAAGGCGGCGGCGGTCAGTGCGAATTTTTTCATGTGAGACACTCCATTTATTTGTTTGGCTCGTTACCAGCGGCCACGGTGTTCCGTGTGCCGTGGCATAGAGCTAGGCTGCCGCAGAGCCAGGTTCTATCCCCTTGAGCCATAGGCGCAATTTCCGGCGCCGGACTGCCAGAACCGGCCTGTCTCCTAGGCGCTTTGCCGCCCTGGATTCTTCCTGGTCCTTTCTCCGCTCAAGCGCCGGAGCCGGTCCTGCAGAAATCTGCCTGTACCGGCTGCGATACCTGTTCGCGTCTTGAAATCTAAGAGCGGGGAACTGCCGTGCCCTGTCCGGGAGACGGGGGCGCCAAGCAGCCGTTGCCGGGCACTAATGGCCGACCAGGCGGTGCAATTCAGAAAAGCTGGGCGACTGTACCGGCCGGTACCTGAAACCGGCTGCCTACTGGGCGGGGACAGCAAAACCGCCGTTCAGCGCGCTGACGGCAAGTGCAGGTGACGTGTTGCGGCTGGCCATGCGTTCCAGGTTGACGATGGTCGACAGCATGATGCGGTCATGGCTCCAGTCGCTGGGACGCTGCAGCATCATGGCCGTGGCCAGCACCGCCCCTGCCATGGTGAGGTACACCAGGCCCCAGCCCAGCGAGTTTTGCCCCTGCGGCTGAGCGGCGGTAACCGCAATGATACGGCGTTGCAGCGAGGCGCCGCGGCGGGTTTCGCGGCGGTCGACCAGGGCCACTGCCGGGCTGCGGCGGGTAAACAGGGCCGGGCCGCGGGCGGCATGGGCGCAGGCGCGGATCAGGCACTCGCAATAAGCACGAACTTCAAACCGGGGCCGCGCCATCAGCGCCTGATCGCAGGCAAACTCGCGCAGCAGCCGCACCTCGTGCCGCCACAGATAAAACGCCGGATTCCAGAACAGCAGCGGGCGCAGCATCTCCAGCAGGAATTCACATTCGATATCCCGCTGGCGGAAGTGCTGCAGCTCATGCGCAACGGTCAGGCGCAGATCGCGCGGATCGCTCAGCAGAGCCGAAGGCAGCACCACATAGCGGCAAAACAGCCCGCGGGTGGAATAGGCAACACGGACGGTGTCAGAGACCATCAGCTGCACCCGGCCGATCCGTTTCCAGACAAAGGCGCAGCCCAGGTTCTGGCGCAGGCGGAAGATGGAAGCAGCCACATGGGCGAGACAGAACAGCGCTCCGGCGGCAAACGCGGCGGACAGGGCCTGGGCCCAAAACGGCTGCAGGCTGGTGAGGCCGCGCATGGCATCCTCACGCAAGCCCAGAAGCGTCTCAAACGTGCCTGCGCTCATGCTGACATTGCCCTGCAAGTATTGCGAGACCAGCATGTCGGAGAAATTCGGCGGATGGGGGGTGACGAAATGCGTGAAGGCAATGATCAGCAATGGCGTCGCCGCCAGCAGCACCGTCATCCCGTTCAGCAACCGCAATTGCGGCCGGTAAGCGCGGCCAAGTTTGCTGCGCGCCAGCAGCTTGCGGGCTAAGAACCACAACGCAACCCCTGCCAGCAGCAGGATATTCAGGTCAAAATAGGCATTCAGCAGAGCATCAGTTGGCATTGTCCCCCAGCCTTTCCTCCAAGAGCGCCCGCATCTCCTCGAGCATCTCGTCGGTCACATCCTCATCATCGACCAGCCGCGCCACCAGGGCGGCGGGCGCGCCGTTGAAAAGCTTGCTCGAAAGGTTTTTCAGAGATGTTTTCTGATACTCTGCCTTGGGAACGACGGGGCGGTAAACCAAAGAGCGGTCCTTGCGCTCGCTGGTCAGGAAGCCCTTTTGCTCCATGATTTTAAGAACCGTGGCCACCGAGGTATAGGCGCGTTCCTGTACCTGGTTCAGCTTGGCCAGGATATCGCGCACGGTGCCGCCGCCCATGTCCCAGACGGCGGTCATGAATTCCAGCTCCACTTCGGTGAGCAGGGAATTGTCGTGTTTCTTGCGCATTGCCTCGGCTGTCCGGCTCATTTGATGGTTCCAGTCATGCTAGGGGAAGGGGAGGCTGGTGAAAACTATTTTTTTAGGAGACGTGCGGCGGCTGGGGCCGAGGGTGTCAAATTGAGCGCTTCCGCGCGCTCTTATTCTGAGTGTTGAGACGTGACGCGCCGGCCTTGGGGGCGGGGCTTGGCGTGTCCGTTGGTGTTTTGGCTGAGAAGGCCTTGAAGGGCAGGTTTGCCTTCAAGGCCTGTTCCGATTGTGTTTGGTTTCGCGCGTCAAGGGCAAGCCGCCTGCGGCGGGGCCTTTGGCCCCCTTGACCCGCAGGGGCAGTACCGGAACTGACCCGCGGGGCAGTCAGACCTTCCAGAAGCAGAAGACGCCCCAGGCGATTGCCAGTCCCAAGGGCCACCAGAGCGGCATTCCCACCAGGCCCAGCCATGCCAGGAAGATATAGGAGGTGCCAAGCAAGCTGATGAACAGCCGGTCGCCGCGGGTGGTGGTAAGGCCGAGCACACCCTTGCGGGCCGCGCCGCCGGGGTGGCGGATTTCCACCGCGATCAGCACGCCGATGGCGCTGAAGATGCCGATGAACAGCAGGGCAGTGGGCCAGGTCCAGGCCATCCATGAAAACATTACACCCTCCCCATCGCGAAACCCTTCGCGATGTAGTTGCGGACAAACCAGATCACGATGGCGCCCGGAATGATTGTCAGAGTTCCCGCAGCCGCCAGCAGGCCCAGTTCATAGCCCGCGGAGGACGCGGTTTTGGTCATGGTGGCGGCGATCGGCTTGGCGGCGACAGCGGTGAGCGTCTTGGCCAGCAGCAGTTCCACCCAGGAGAACATGAAGCAAAAGAACGCTGCCACGCCCACGCCCGCCTTGATCGACGGGATAAAGATCGTCGCAAAGAAGCGCGGGAAGGAATAGCCGTCGACAAAGGCGGTTTCGTCCAGTTCTTTCGGAATGCCGCCCATGAAGCCCTCAAGGATCCAGACCGCCAGCGGGATGTTGAACAGGCAGTGTGCCAGCGCCACCGCCAGGTGGGTATCGAACAGCTCCACCGCGGAGTAGAGCTGGAAGAACGGCAGGGCAAACACCGCCGCCGGTGCCATCCGGTTGGTCAGGAGCCAGAAGAACAGCTGCTTGTCGCCCAAAAACCGGTAGCGGCTGAACGCATAGGCCGCCGGCAGCGCCACGGCGATCGAGATGCCTGTGTTGATCGTGACGTAAAGGATCGAGTTGATATAGCCCCAGTACCAGCTGGGATCGGTGAAGATGGTCGCGTAATTCTCCAACGTGAAGGTCTGCGGGAACAGCGAGAAGCCCGACAGGATTTCGTTAGTGGTCTTGAAGCTCATCGCTACCAGCCAATAGATCGGCAGCATGAGGAACAGGATATAGATAATGGGGACGATGGATCGTTTCTGCATGTTCCCCTCCTTTAGTTCAGATCGTCCTTGGTCATCAGCGTGTAGAACAGCCAGGAGACCAGGAGCGTGATTGCGAAATAGATGAGCGACATGGCGGCTGCGGGGCCGAGATCAAACTGGCCAAGTGCAATTTTCACCAGATCGATGGACAACAGCGTGGTGGAGTTGCCGGGGCCGCCACCAGTGAGCACGAACGGCTCGGTGTAGATGTTGAAACTGTCCATGAAGCGCAACAGGATCGCGATGGTCAGCACCGTTTTCATCTTCGGCAACTGGATGAACCGGAACACCGCCCAGTTGGAGGCACCGTCGATCTTGGCCGCCTGGTAATAGGCGTCGGGGATCGAGACCAGGCCCGCGTAGGACAGCAGCACCACCAGCGAGGTCCAATGCCAGACATCCATGGTGACGATGGTGACCCAGGCCGCAATGGGATCCTGTGTCATGTCATAGTTGATGCCCAGCGTGTGATTCAGGAAATACCCCAGCAGGCCGATGTCGGGCAGGGTGAAGATGTTCCACATTGCACCAACCACGTTCCACGGGATCAGCATCGGCAGCGCCATCAGCACCAGACAGACCGGCACCCAGAAGCCGCTGCGCGGCATCGACAGGGCAATGGCGATGCCCAGCGGCACCTCGATGATCAGGATCAGGAAGGTGAACATGAACTGGCGGCCAAGCGCTGCATGGAAGCGGTCCGACCGCAGGATCTGCTGGAACCAGTCCAGCCCCTGCCAGAAGAACACGTTGTCGCCAAAGGTTTCCTGCACCGAGTAGTTGACCACCGTCATCATCGGGATCAGTGCGTTAAAGGCGACCAGCAGCAGCACCGGCAGCACAAAGAACCAGGCTTTCTGGTTTTCGGTTTTCATCAGGCTGCTCCTTGTTCGTCTGCAGCGGGGGAGGTGGCAAGCCAGCCATCCACGTAAAGCCGGGTCATGTCCTGGCGGAAGGCAAGGTGCACGGCGCTGCCCTTGGCCGGGGCGTTGGCTTCGACAACGGCATTGACGCGCTGGCCGCCGGCCTCGCATTCCACCACCGTATGGCGGCCCACGTCGGAAACCTTGGTGACCGTGGCGGGCAGGCCATGGTCCGCCAGCGCGACAAACTCCGGGCGGATGCCGATTTCAGTCCGGCCTTGCGCAGCGCCCTGAACGGGGCCTTCCAGCGCAACGGCCTTGCCGGCAAACATCGCAGCGCCATTCCGCAGCTCGCAGGGCAGGATGTTCATCCCCGGCGAGCCGATGAAGTGACCCACGAATGTATGGGCAGGGCGTTCGAACAGCTCGACGGGGGTGCCGATCTGCACCACTTCACCCAGTTGCATCACCACCACCTGATCGGCGAATGTCAGCGCCTCGGTCTGGTCGTGGGTGACGTAGATCATCGTCGCCTTAACCCGCTGGTGCAGCTCCTTCAGCTTGGAGCGCAGCTTCCACTTCAGATGCGGGTCAATGACGGTGAGCGGTTCGTCGAACATCACCACGTTGACATCCTCGCGTACCAGCCCGCGGCCCATGGAGATCTTCTGCTTGTTGTCGGGCGACAGGCCGGCTGCTTTTTGCTCCAGCATCTCGGTGACTTCCAGCATTTCGGCAATCGCCATTACACGCTGGTGCACGGTGGCCTCATCCCGGCCGCGGTTGCGCAGCGGGAAGGCCAGGTTGTCGTAGACCGTCATGGTGTCGTAGATCACCGGGAACTGGAACACCTGGGCGATGTTGCGCTGGTCCGGCGGCAGCGCGGTCACGTCGTTGCCGTCAAACAGAATCTGGCCCTCGGAGGGCACCAGCAGGCCCGAGATGATGTTGAGCAAGGTGGATTTGCCGCAGCCCGACGGACCCAGCAGCGCATAGGCGCCGCCATCGTTCCAATCCAGATCGATTTCCTTCAGCGCGTAGTCCGAGTCGGTCTTTGGCGTTGAAAGATAGCTGTGGCGCAGTTTTGAGAGTGTTATTTTAGCCATTGATGCCTCACGCCGCGCGGCTGCCGTCAGGGGCAAAGAAGTAGGCCTGCGCGGGGTCCATGTAAAAATCGTGCAACTCACCCACGCGGTAGGGGTGAACGCCGTGGGCCAGCGATACCCAGCTGCCGGCAGCTGGGCCGGAACCCATGTCGAAATGGGCAGAGCTTTCAGAGCCGGAAAGCTCGGTCACCTGAACCTGGCCCGACAGCCGCACCTGAGCGCCGTTTTTGGCGACGGGCAGCACGTGGTGCGGGCGGATTGCGATTGTATAGGTGCCATCGTTGAGGTTCGCAGCATCACCGCTCAGCTCCCAGGTGACGCCTGCGCCAAGGCGGGCCGTGCTGCCCTGCTTGATGATCTCGGCGGTGTTGATCGGCGGGTCGGAGAACACCCGCGCCGCATCGACATTGCCGGGGTTGCGGTAGATCTCGGCGGTGGGGCCGAACTGGGTGACGCGGCCGTCACGCATCAGCGCGGTCTTGCCGCCCAAAAGCAGCGCCTCTTCGGGTTCCGAGGTCGCATAGACCACCACGGCACCGCGGCCTGCAAACAGCTCGGGCAGCTGGTCGCGCAGCTCCTCGCGCAGCTTGTAATCGAGGTTGGCCAGCGGCTCATCGAGGAACACCGCGCGGCTTTCCTTGGCAATCGCGCGGGCCAGGGCGCAGCGCTGCTGCTGGCCGCCCGACAGCTCATGCGGGCGGCGGTGCAGCATTGGCTTCAGCTGCAGAATGTCTGCGGCTTCCTCAACCCGGCCGGCAACTTCCGACTTGGCCATCCCGGCCACTTTCAGCGGTGAGGCGATGTTTTCATACACCGTCATATGCGGGTAGTTGATGAAAAACTGATGCACCAGGCTGATGTTGCGTTTCTGGGTGCTAAGACGGCTGACATCCTCGCCGTCCATTATCACCTGTCCGCTGGCCATCGGATCGAGGCCCGCCATCAGTTTGATCAGTGAGGTCTTACCGGAGCCGGTGGCGCCGAGAAGGACGTTAAAATGACCGGGTTCCAGCACCAATGAGGTGTCCTTGATGTGCTGGATCGCGCCGACGCGCTTGGTCACACCCTTAAGTTCGAGTGCCATCTTGCTTTGACTTTCTGGCAGGCGGCCTGTTTGCGCCCAGGTGCGAATGGGGGCAGGGGCGCGCAGTCTTTTGGGGAAGAAGGCCCCGGAAGACGGGAAAGTGTCTCCGGGGCCTGGGTTCAGCCCGGCCGGGCGATGGGGAGCCTGGCCGGACCGGGAGGAGAGCTTTACTCAGTCGCCCAGCGGGCCACCAGCTCGTCATAGTTGACGGTCTGGCCTGCGGGTTTCTCGTTCTCCAGCGGCGGCTTGGCGCCGCCATTGGCATACCACCACTCCGCGTCTTTCTCTTCGTTCAGGCGCGGGCCGCAGCCGCCATAGACGCTGGCCTGCTCGTCCGCACGCTGCATCCGGGCCATGGTGATGTCCATTTCCTCGGCCAGACGGTTCATCGCTTCCTGCGGGGTGAAGGCGCCAGAGTTGACGTCACCGATCTGCTGCCACCAGATCTGGGCCAGCTTCGGATAGTCAGGCACGTTCACGCCGGTCGGCGACCATGCAACACGGTCGGGCGAGCGGTAGAACTCGACCAGGCCGCCCAGCTTGGGGGCACGCTCGGTGAAGCTTTCGTGGTTGATCGAACTGTCGCGGATGAAGGTCAGACCCACATGCGATTTCTTCACGTCCACGGTTTTCGACACCACGAACTGGGCATAAAGCCAGGCCGCCTGCGCACGGTCAACCGGGGTGGACTTCAGGAAGGTCCAGGAACCCACGTCCTGATAACCAACCTTCTGGCCTTCTTCCCAATAGGGGCCATGCGGGCTGGGCGCCATCCGCCACAGCGGCGTGCCCTCGGCGTCGACAGTGTTGTTGCCTTCGGACTGCGGCTTCACCATGTCGGCGGTGAATGCGGTGTACCAGAAGATCTGCTGCGCAACGTTGCCCTGTGCCAGTGCCGGCAGCGACTGGTAGAAGTCATAAGACGCCGCACCGGGAGGCGCGTATTTGCGCAGCCATTCGTCCCATTTGCGGATCGCATAGACAGCCGCCGGGCCGTTGGCAGCACCGCCGCGGGTGACGCTGGCACCCTGCGGGTTGCAGGTGCCTTCATCCATACGGATGCCCCATTCGTCGATCGGCACGCCGTTCGGCTCACCCTTCGATCCTGCACCGGCCATCGACAGCCAGGCATCGGTCATCCGCCAGCCAAGGTCCGGCGCGCGTTTGCCGTAATCCATGTGGCCATAGATCGCGGTGCCGTCGATTTCCTTGACATGATCGCTGAAAAACTCGGCGATGTCCTCATAAGCCGACCAGTTGACCGGCACACCCAGGTCATAGCCGTATTTTTCCTTGAAGGCCGCCTGCAGATCTTCGCGGTCGAACCAGTCCTTGCGGAACCAGTAGAGGTTCGCAAACTGCTGGTCGGGCATCTGGTACAGATCGCCGTCCGGGCCAGTGGTGAACTGGGTGCCCATGAAGTCATCCAGGTCCAGATCCGGGTTGGTCACGTCCTTGAAGTCGCCTGCCATCATGTCGGTCAGGTTATAGGCCAGCTGCAGACGCGAGTGGGTGCCGATCAGGTCGGAGTCATTGACATAGGCGTCATAGAGATTCCGCTTGGTCTGCATCTGGGTCTGCACGGCCTGAACGACCTCGCCTTCACCCAGGATCTGGTGGTTCACCTTGATGCCGGTGATTTCCTCAAAGGCTTTGGTCAGCACTTCGGATTCGTAGGAATGCGTCGGAATACCTTCCGACAGCACGTTGATTTCCATGCCGCTGAACGGCTGGGCCGCCTGAATGAACCACTGCATCTCAGACAGCTGTTCATCCTTGGTCAGCACCGACGGCTGGAATTCTTCATCAATCCATTTTTTGGCTGCCATTTCGTCGGCATAGCCATCTGATCCGGCAACCATCGCGCAAACGGCGGCTGCGGACAAAAGATACTTACGCATCTTTTCCTCCCTGAAAGTCGCTTAAGGCCAGTTGTGCGTGATCTGCACCTGACTGCTATAGAGCTTTCATAGGTTGGAATATCTTGTCAAACTAATTTTTTAGTAATGCGTATGCATCAGTTTTTAAAGGGAATTTTGAACCATCTCCGGTCGGGAAAGATGGCAAAAAGAATGCCGCATTGCAGCATCAGCGGTTGTGACGCCACGGTACTTTCCGCTTATGCGGTTGCGGAAAAAACAGTCGCCGTGCGCAGGCTTTGCAGCTAAGGAGGCGGCATGACGCAAGAAAGCACATTTGAGATCTTCCTGACCGCACCGCCGGGACTGGAACAGGCGCTGCTGGCCGAGGCCAAGGAGCTGGGATTTGCCGCGCCCAAGGCAGTGCCGGGCGGGGTCACGGTGCAGGGCGGCTGGGCGGATGTCTGGCGCGCCAACCTGTTGGTGCGCGGCGCCGCGCGGGTGCTGGCCCGGATCGGTGAATTCCGCGCCTTCCACTTGGCCCAGCTCGACAAACGGTCGCGCAAGTTTCCCTGGAGTGACGTGCTGCGCCCGGATGTGCCGGTCAAGGTGGAGGTGTCCACCAACAAAAAGTCCAAGATCTACCACGCCGGCGCCGCCGCCCAGCGGGTGGAAAAGGCCATTGCCGTGACTCTCGGCGCGCCGGTCACCAAAGATGCGGAACTGACGGTGAAGCTGCGGATCGAGGACAACCTTTGCGTCTTCAGCGTCGACACATCGGGCGAGGGGCTGCACAAGCGCGGCCACAAATCCGCTGTCGGCAAGGCGCCGATGCGCGAGAATCTCGCCGCGATGTTTCTGCGCGAATGCGGCTTTGACGGAAATGAACCTGTGGTGGACCCGATGTGCGGTTCCGGCACCTTTGTGATTGAGGCGGCCGAGATCGCCAAGGGCCTGCTGCCCGGCCGCAGCCGCAGCTTTGCGTTTGAACAGCTGGCCACCTTTGATGCGGCGGCCTGGGCTGCGCTGAAACAGCAAGGTGAGGCCCGCGGAACAGATCTGCTGTTCCACGGCTCCGACCGCAACGAAGGCGCAGTTGAGATGGCCGCAGCCAATGCGGACCGCGCCAGCGTGGCGGATTGCACCCGTTTTGCCCAAGCCGCAGTCAGTGACCTGCAGCGCCCGGACGGCCCGCCGGGCCTGGTCATCGTCAACCCGCCTTATGGTGCCCGGATCGGCAACAAAAAGCTGCTCTTTGCCCTTTATGGGGCATTGGGGCAGGTACTCAAGGAACGGTTCTCCGGCTGGCGCGTCGGCATTGTCACCTCGGAAACCGGGCTGGCAAAGGCTGCAAACCTGCCGTTCCTGCCCTTTGGCGCTCCTGTGGCGCATGGCGGCTTGAAAATCCGCCTGTTCAAGACGGGTCCGCTGCCCTGACAGGGCTTTAACGTCAAGAGGGCGCTCTGTTGCGCCCTCCTGCTGGATGTGTGGAACAGGTCAGGCCGGCTCAGGCGAACTCATAAAGATCTTCGGCGCCGCCCTCGGTTCCGCTGCCGGGCATGGTGCCGCCCACCGGCTGGTTCATCAGCGCCATGATATCCTCGGTGCCGGGTTCGCTGCCGCCTTGGAACTGGCCGCCCAGATTGGCGTCATACCAATTGCTCAGCCCGTCGCCGGTCACCCCGCCATTGGCATAAGACGCACCGCTGCTGGCCGCAGCTGCCGGATCATAGCCGCCCTCCAGAACGTGCTGCGAGCCGTCCGGGTTGCTGACCACCAGCGACATGCTGCTAAGGTCGATATCGTCCAGCGTCAGCCCGGCATCGGACCACAGGGTGAAGTTGGCATTGGTGACGGTGCCATCGGTGCTGTCCGGCGCCTGGCCGAATTGCACCATGCCGTCAAAATTGCCGGGCACGGTGGTGCCGGTGTCCAGCGCATTGACCGCATTGGCGCTGGCCGCATGACCGGTGACCGGCAGCGCGTTCTCATCCGGAAAGAAGTTCAAACCGTCGACGCTGGCGTCATCCGCCATGTTGAAGAACAACCCGTCGATATCGGCAACCTCGCCATCCCAGGAGGTCGGCTCCATCTTGATGAACAGCTGCCCCTGCGGAGTCTGCAGCACCTCGACCGAGACGCTGGGGTCGCCATGGCCGCCGATCTCAAATGTGACCGAGGTTTTGCCGGTATCGCCGCCGCCATTGCCACCGCCGTCTCCGGTGCCCTTGGTTCCGCTTGTTCCCTTAGTCCCGCCGCTCCCTTTGGTGCCGCCCGTACCCGAACCGCCCGTACCCGAACCGCCCGTGCCCGAACCACCTGTGCCCGTACCCTTGGTGCCGGAGCCGCACCCATGCGTGCCGCCTGATCCACCGGAACCGCCGGTGCCGCCAGATCCTCCGCTTCCATTGCTGTTCCAATCGTCTTCTTCGCGGTGCCACCAATGCTTCTTGCCGTGATGGCCCTTGCCGCCCCAGCCTTTGGAACCAGCACAGCCTTTTGTGCCGCCCGATCCTTTTGTGCCACCGGAGCCCTTGGTGCCGCCGGACCCTTTGGTGCCGCCAGACCCATAGGAGCCGCCAGATCCCTTTGTGCCGCCAGACCCCTTTGTCCCACCGGATCCCTTGGTGCCACCGGTTCCGTCCTGGTCCTTGTCTTGCCACCAGTTTTTGCTGCCCTTGCCCTTCCAGCCATAGCGGTCAGACAGGTTGCTGTCGTACCAGCGGCCGAAATGCCCGCCTTGCACGCCGCCGTTGTAATAACTATTGCCGCCGCAAGCCTGCTTGCCGCCCCAGGACGCATTCCCGCGCCCCCAGCCATATGAAAAATGTCCCCGGCCCATGTTTTTCTACCCCCAGAAAAATCTTGAATCACAGTGGCGCTGCAGCTTTCCGCCAGCCGCAAACGCGAATTGCATGAGAGTAGGAAAACCGGCCGGAGGGGCCAAACTTCCACCGCAATTTAGTCAAAATTTCAACGAAGGAGGCCGGGTGCGGAAACAAATGGACTGATGGGGGTGTCATTGTTTTATTAAAGCCTCCAATTGACCCGTGCGTCCCGGTTGCTGCCGTCCGAATCAGCCAGTGGAGCGCGGGAATTGCCCAAATCTGTCCCGAAAAGCGCCGCCTTTTACTGCCAGGGTGTTAACTCACAAAAGGGAATCCGCACCGGTTTCGGGCGGCAGGCTTGGAATGGGGACCGGGAATGGCTGATGGCAGATTTGACGAACGCTCAGCATATGTTGCGGGGGCGGCCTGGGAGGTTCTGGGCGAAGAGCCGCGGGAAATCTCGGCACCGGGGGGGAAGTCGCGGTCCTCCTTGCGGCTGCATTTCAAGGACCGCACCGTCATCGCCACCCTGCGTGCCAACTTCCGCCGCACCCATCTGGAGGCCTTTGTGCTTGAGCAGCTGGCGCCCCATTGCGATGACATTCCGCGGGTGCTGGGCGTTCACAACGATGTGCTGTTTCAATCAGACACCGGTCAGGTCCGGCTCAGCGAAGAAATTATCGAACATGCGCCGGGCGACCAGCTGGAACTGGCGGCAGAGGCCTGCGCCGCAATCTTCCGGATCCAGGCAGCAGCCCGCAAAACCGAACTGCACAGCGTCCTGCCGCATCTTGGTGCCAACCGCAGCTGGATCCGCAATTTTGTCAGCTCGGTCGGGGCACTTGAAGCCTTTTCCATGGGCATCCCCGATTCATTCGACTATCCGGCAGTCGCCGAATTCATGGAGCAGCCCGGAGTTCAGTTTCTGAAATGGGACTGCCGCGCAGGCAACGCCGCGATCGGGGAAGACGGGTTCGTGCGCTGGTTTGATTTCGAATATGCGGGCCTGCGCCACGGGGCCGAGGATTTCGCCTGGCTGATCGGCGATGAAACCTGGCCCATCGCTCCCGATCAAATGGCCGATGTGATGATCGAGACTTTTGACCCTGGCTGCGGCCATGAGATCGGCGCTTATCTTGAGTATCTCTCGGCCTATACCGCCTTGCATTGCATCCAGCGGCTGGAGCTGATCCAGAAAGAGGTCAAGAGCCGCGGCTGGCTCAGCCAGGAGCGGGTGCGCAAATACGATGATGCCGGGGTGCATCCGGAGTTCGCGGCTCAGCTGTGCCGCACCGGTGCCTACTATGCCGCGCAATCCAAGCTGACCGCGCCGCTCTGCCGCAACTTCGAGGCTGCCGGGCGCGCGTTCCGGGCCATGTCCGGGGTCTGAACGCCTTTCTTCCGTTTGTGACGTGCGGTCCAGGGTTCTGGCCTGGTGGCCCGGCCGCTAGTCTGCGGCCGGACACAACCGGGGAACAGATATGCAGCAGGCCGAAGATTTCCGTGCCGAAAGCCGCGCCTTGGCGGCCATTCTGGAGGATCTGCCAGAGGCGGAGTTCCGCCGCGCGACCCAGTTCAAGGGGTGGACCATTGATCATGTGCTGGGGCATCTGCACCTGTTCAACGCCGCAGCGGAGGCGGCGTTGCAAGGAGACGAGGCATTTGCCGCCTTCATCGCCCCGGTGCTGCGGCACATGCAGGCGGGCAAGCCGATCCTGGATTGTCAATTCCCCTGGTTGAACGGCCTGTCAGGCCGGGCACTGTTTGAAGCTTGGCGGCTTGGGGCGGAGTCCTGCGCCGATGCCTTTGCCAAGGCGGATCCCAAACAGCGGTTGAAATGGATCGGGCCGGACATGAGCGCGCTCAGTTCGGTCACTGCCCGGCAGATGGAGACCTGGGCGCATGGCCAGGAGGTGTTCGATCTCTTGGGGCTGGAGCGGCCAGAGCAGGACCGGATCCGCAACATCGCGCATCTGGGCGTGGCGACCTACGCCTGGAGTTTCCGCAACCGCGGGCTGGCGGTGCCGGAGCCTGCGCCTTATGTGCAGCTGACCGGGCCGTCCGGAGCAGTCTGGGACTGGAACGCGCCGCAAGACAGGGAATTTGTCAAAGGTTCGGCGGTGGAATTTGCCCAGGTAGTCACGCAGGTGCGCAGCATTGCAGACAGCGGGCTGCAGTTGTCAGGCGAAACTGCCGCCAGCTGGATGAACATCGCCCAGTGTTTTGCAGGCCCGCCGGAAACTCCGCCCGGCAAGGGAATTCGTTACAAGACAGAAGCTTGAATAGTCCCGGCATCCGCGGAGCGCTCCCGCCCGGCTTCGGCCTTCCTGACGGAAATCCTGTGCCCGTTGGGCCGCGGGACACCTGCAGGCGCGGGAGAGCTTCGGTTTGTCTTGGATCTTCCGGGTTTGCTGCCCTCATGAAACAGTCTTGGACGCCGGTTGCCGCGGCAGCGAAGGCTGGCAGGCGGTACACCTAACCTGGCCAGGCGCCAATCAGCCCTTGCAGTGTCATGCGGCCAGGATCCGCCAGGGTGACCGGCAGCGCTTGCGCGTCCAATGCCGCGGCATAGAAAGCCTGCAGAGTTGGATCGGCGATCAAGGCCAGGTTCTGACCCAGCCAGTAAGGCCGGGCGGCTGCCAGTTCGGCGCCCAGAAGATGGCCCCAAATCTGCGCCCGCGCAGCTTCATCAGGCAGTTGCCCCAGCGCCGCCGCCGCCTGAACCGAAGCCAGCCGCGCTGCCAGCTGCTCGGGTTTGGCAATGCCGTCTGCCACCGCCTCTGCCAATACTGCCTTGTCCCAGGTACCTGCCGCCTCCAGCGCCATGCCCCGTATCGCAACCTGTGCCAGCTGGGCGGTCAAAGCGCTTTGAAAACTGACAGCTTCGCGGGCGCTGATCTGCACCCAATGGGTCACAATGCCCGGCAGGCAGATCACCCCGTCCCACTCCGGGTTCAGCTGCAGGAAGCCGCTGACCGCAGCCGCGGCGCCCTGCATCAACCCGCAGGGTGCGGTCTGGCTCAGCCCTGGCAGGACATGAACAGGCATGCCGTCCAACACCGTTTTTGCCACGGGCAGCTTGGCCGGCTGCACCGGAACCGGATGCGGCGGCGCCAGAGCAGTGCCGCCCAGCAGCACCGGGCGCGGCGCGCCGCCCAGCACCTGCCGCAACGCTGCCGCCAGCGCGGGCGGACGGCTGTCCTGCAGGCGCAGCATTTGTGCCGGCCCCGCCGTGCTGCCAGCCATTTCCCAGGCTGAAAGCGTGTCTCCGTCCAGATTTGCGGCCAGCCAGCCGGTGCCGTTGCGGGGAGACTGCATGATGCCCTCACTTCCTTTGCCATTGCGTTACCGGGCTTATGGCGCTGATTCTCTGCTCCGGCAAGCGGGCGCCCCGCCCGCCGGTATGGGGCTGAATACCCGTATGGCGAAGGTACTGTCCGAACGTATGCGCGTCATGGGCTAACGCGCGCAGGATTTGTGCAAAAGACAGCCTATCCAGCTCTGCGCCCGGTCCCCAAAATCCATTAGAGTTCAGGCATCGGCGGCCCTTCGGCCCATCGGTCCCGCCAGGGACGGCGGCGCGGAATACGGGAACCGGCAGCCCGGTGGCTTGTGCCGCGCCGGAACAAGGCGGCGCACGCGTAACAGTGACAGGAGGTACTGCAAATATGCCCGGCACTCCGGCACAGCATAATGCGATTTTTGCCCAGTTGGCCGCGCGCCATCTTCTGGCCCGCGACTATTCACCTGCGGCAGTATTTACGGGAACCGGTTTCGGCCAGGCACTGCTGAGCAAGGAAGACCCCGCAGCACCGTTTTCGGCAATCGCGGGCTTCTTTGAACACGCGGCGGAACTGACCGGCGACCCGTTATTCGGCTTCCATCTCGGCTGTGCAACGGATTTGCGGCAGGCTGGACTATTGGGCTACATCGCGCGGAGTTCGCCGACTGCAGGCTGTTTTTTGCGCAACATCGCGCGCTATGCCGGCGTCATGAGCGAGGTCTGGGAATTGGAGACCTCCCGGCTTGCCTCGCATGGCGAGTTCACCTGGACGTGCAGAGCGGAGCCCGGTTTGCATGCGCATCAGTACATTGAATTTCTGGCAGCGGTGTTCTTTGCCGCCCTTCGTGATGGAACTGAATCCCGGATTGAACCGCAAAAGGCAGCCTTCAGCCATCAGCGCAGCGGCGGAAGGGATGAAGTCTCGGCATTCTACGGCTGCCCGGTGGAATTCGGCGCCCCGGTCAGCCGGTTTGTCTTCAGGCCGGAAGATCTGGAGCTGCCGCTGATCAGTGCCGACGGTGTTCTGCTGCGCGTGCTGCGGTCTTATGGGGATCAGCTTCTGGAGGGCCAGGCTCGGGGCCGCAAAAATACAGGTCTTGCAGCACAGGTCGAAGACGCGGTTTCTGCGCGGTTGTCCAGCGGATCGGCCACGCTTGGCACTGTGGCGGCGGACCTGGGGATGAGCCCGCGGACCCTGTCGCGCAAACTGGCGCAAACGGGGACCAGCTATTTCACCATTCTTGAGGAACTGCGCAAGGCGCTGGCAATTCGCTATCTGCGCGAAAGCGGCCTGGCCCTGGCCGAAATCGCCTTTCTCCTGGGCTACTCCGGGCTGAATAGTTTCAGCGATGCGTTCCGGCGCTGGACAGGCCAAAGCCCGGGGCAGTTCCGGGGTAAATAAACCGGCCCGAGGCTCCGCAGATCCCCGCAGTCAAGTACTGGCATCGCGCTCCCGCGTAAACAATGGCTTGCAATAGGTGTGAATTGTCTCCGGGCAATCTGTATTCAAATGGGGTTTCCGGGTTTTTTCCGGCCTGTTTTCACATTTTGTGCGGAATTTCTAAAATTTGCTTTAAATAAGACGGGCTGCAGAAGGGCGCAGCACTGAACTGCCGCCGGGGAATTGGGCGGTTTCCAAAATAGATGCGGGCGCGTGGGGGCGTGGCCGGTTCTGAATCTGAAAATCAGTAATGGCATTTCGCTGTCAAAGACTTGCGGAATGCAGGGGTGAGTTTGAACGGCCGTCTATTGAGGCGGCGGTCCAGCAGGATTTAAGGCTGGAGAGCGGGGGTTTTCGAATGAAAGACATGGTTCCCGGAGGGGCGGGGCTGTCTTTTATGCGGGCTGAAATCGAACGGCAGCGGCCAGCAATGGCCGTGCACCAGATGCAAGCAGCCAACATAAATGCGGCTTTGAAGGGCATCGCGCAGGCGCGACGGCCCAGGCAGGGGTCACGCGGTGCCTATGCCGTAGCAGGCAAGCGGGGGCTGGATCTGCTGCTGGTGATTCTAAGCCTGCCGCTGGTGCTGCCGCTGATTGCGCTGTGTGCGGCAGCGCTTTGGCTGGAGGGCGGCCGGCCGTTTTACACGCAGGCCCGTCTGGGCCGCGGCGGGCGGGTCTTCCGCATCTTGAAGCTGCGCACCATGGTGCGCGATGCGGACCACCTGCTGCAGTATTATCTTGAGACCGACCCGGCGCTGCGGCGGGAATGGGACGACACTCAAAAGCTGAAGAACGATCCGCGTATCACAGAGGTTGGCCGCTTTCTGCGTGCGACCTCGCTGGACGAGCTGCCGCAGCTGTGGAACGTGGCGACCGGCGATATGAGCCTGGTCGGCCCGCGCCCGATGATGCCGGAGCAGCTGCCGCTGTATGGCGATGCCGGCGCCTATAACGAACTGCGTCCGGGTATCACCGGCATCTGGCAGGTCTCGGTCCGCAATGAAGCCGGCTTTGCCAGCCGCATGCATGCGGATTTCGAATACCGGCGCAGCCTGTCGCTGAGCCGGGATCTGGGGCTGATCTGGCGGACCGCCGGCGTGGTGCTGAAAGGGACGGGATATTAATTATTGTCTGATCCGCTGCAGGCCTCAGTCCGAGTGCCCGCTGCAGCCCGGTCAGCCATTGCGGGGAACGCGGTTGTGAAGCATTTTGCACGATCAGGGGCATGTGCTGCCAGTCCGGCAGGCAGCCCGCAGGAGGGAGAACAAAACGGCATGAGCGAGCAGGGCTTCAAACGGTTCCGCCGCCGCGGCGCTCCGGCGGGTGCCATGCCCTTTGCCGCTGACGTTGGCGGCAGCCAGCCTTCATCAGCGCCTCTCGCGGCCACTGCTGCTGCGCCGCCTGCGCAATTGCCCGCGACCCTGCCAGAACCCTGGGACAGGATCCGCCAGGTGCCATTCGACGCCGCAGCACAGGCGCAGGCGCGGCTGCCTCTGGTCAGCCGGTTCCGCGCAGATCCTGCGGCCAAGTCGTTTGACCTGCTGCGCACCCGGCTGTTGCACACGCTGAAGGCCCGCGGCTGGAAACGGGTTGCCCTGACGGCGCCCGCCGCCGGCTGCGGCACCACCTTTACGGCTGTGAACCTGGCGCTGAGCCTGGCACGGGTGCCGGACAGCCGCACGGTGCTGATGGATATGAACTTCCGCCGCCCCGGTGCCGCGCGGGCCTTGGGAATGACAGCACCTGGGGAATTGGCGGGCTTTTTGTCCGGCCGCGTTCAAATGGAGGATCAGCTGCTGCGCCCGCTGCCCTCGCTGGCCGTTGGCCTGAACGGTGCCGTGGATCAGGACGCCGCCGAAATACTGCATGGCCGCAGCTGTGCCGGGGTGCTGGACGACATGATGCTGCGGTTGGGCGCCGACACCGCTCTGTTCGATTTGCCGCCGGTGCTGGAGCATGACGACACCGCCGCCTTCCTGCCGCAGGTGGACGGGGTGCTGCTGATTGCGGACGGCACCCGCACCACTGCAGCCCAATTGGCCGCCTGCGAGAAGATGCTGGCGGGCCATACGCAAATGCTGGGCGTTGTTTTGAACCGGGCCCGCAAGGCGGACAGCCTGCTGAATTGACGGCCAAGCAGCCGGGGGTCATAGTTTTGCCCGGTTGCTGTGGTCAAAATCCGGGTAATGGCGGCCGGCGGGCCGTCTGAAGGCATGGATGGCAACCGGCTGGCACGCATCAGCCGCAAGAGAGCAGACAGATGGGGCCGATATACACGCTTGGCGATTTCCTGGACATGGTGCGGCGCAGGCTGTTCGCCATCGCTTGCGTCTTTGTTTTCGGCTGCCTGCTGTCGCTTTGGTTTGCCGCCCGGCAGCAGCATGAATTTGAAACTGCTGAAGTGTTGCAGATCACCCAGCCGCAGATCGCCGGTGAACTGGCCAAGTCAACGGTCGAAGGCTCCTCTGCCCGCCGGATGCAGCTGATTGAACAACGTCTGATGGCGCGCGGCACGGTGCTGGAAATCATCGAAAAATTCGGCCTGTACGCGGACATGACCGCCCTGACCCCCTTGCAGAAGGTGGCGCTGCTGCGGGACTCGGTCCGCATCACCGGCGTCGCCGCCGCGCGTGAAGGCTTTGCCGATGACGGCACTATTTCGGTGCTGACCATCACCGCCCGGATGCCCACCGCCGTGCAGGCGCAGCAAGTCGCCAGCGAGTTCGGCCGCCGCACCATCGAACTCAGCGTCGCCACCCGCATTGACCAGGCCCGCGAGACCCTCAGCTTCTTTGCCGAAAAGGAGGCCGCACTGGCGGATCAGGTTGCGGCCCTGGAAGACGAAATCGCGGCCTACCGGAATGAAAACGACGTGACCTTGCCCGGCACCATCGAATTCCGCCGCGCCGAAATCGCCACCATGAACGAGGGGCTGCTGGAAATTGCCCGCGAACGCATCGAAATCCGCCGCGCTGCCGATCAGGCCCAGGCCACGGAACGCCCGGCCACGGCCCGCCGGTTGCTGGCGGAGGCGGACCAGCAATTGGCCACGCTGGACGCCCAGGAGCAGCTCTTGTCCCAGCGCAAGACCGGGCTTGAGGCCTCTCTGCAGACCACGCCCGAGGTTGAACGCCGGCTGGGCGCTTATGACCGCCGCCTGGAGCAGGCGCAGGGGGAATTGTCGCAAATGACCGCCCGCCGCAACGAGGCCGAGGTCGGCTTTCGCCTGGAAACCGGCCGTCAGGCCGAGCGGCTGACAGTGATCGAACCCGCACCGCTGCCGGACTTTCCTGTAACCGGCGCCCGCAAGACCAAGGCCCTGCTGGGCGCCGCGGCCAGTGTAATCGCGGCGCTTCTGGCGGCCTTCCTGCAAGAGCTGCGCCACCCGGTTTTGCGCACTGCCGCGCAGATGGAGCGGGAAACCGGCCTGATGCCGGTGGTCTCAATCCCGGTAATGGACGCCCGGCGGCCCCAGCGCGGGCTGTCCAGACTGTTCAGGCGCGGGGCCTGAGGTCAGGAAAAGCTCATCGCGGCTGCCATCGCCGTTACAGCATCCCAGTGCCAGAGCAGGGCTGCCCCCCCGGCCGCAAGGGTCAGCAGCCCATAGCCCGCATCATGCAGCGGATCCCAGACATGATGCCTGCGCGCCAGCCGCACCAGCACCGGATAGGCCGCCAGCATTGCCAGCCCCAGCGCCGCAATGCCGCCCGCCAGCCCGAACCAGGCCACCCCGCCCAGGAACATGCCGGTTTGCAAGCAGGCCCGCGCAGCCGAGAACACAAAGAACCCGCGGCTGTCGCCTGCTGCCAAGGCTGCCTGATCATAGGTCATGGTGATCACCGCCGGCGCCAGCGCCAGCGCAATCAGCACGATCATCGGCCCCGCTTGCAGGTACCGGTCATCATACAGGAACTGCACCAGCCAGGGTCCGGCCCAGGCCATCGCAATCAGCATCGCCAGAATTCCCGCCGTCAGCCCGCCGCGCAGCTGCCGCTGCCGCTGCAGGTTTTCCGGCGCCTCCCTGGCTGGTTTGTCGCGATAGACCGGGATCATCAGCCGCTGGTTCACCGCATGGCCCAGCAGCATCGGAAAGCTCGCCAGGAAATAGCCGATGTTGTAAATGCCCAGCACCTCCAGCGGGACGAACTTGCCCAGGATCGCCCGGTCGCCTTGCGAGGTCAGAAACCAGAAAGCGGTCGACAGGAATATCCATTTACCGAAATGGATCAATTCCCCTGCGGCCGCCGTCTCCCAGCGGAACCGGTTTGCAGCACCGGGCAGGCCGTAATGGCACAAAATCAGCTTGGCCGCCGCCTGGATCACCCCGCCCAGCACCAGCGCGATCACCGACTGCGTGGCCAGTGCCAGCGCAACCATTGCTGCCAGCCCAATGACCTGGCCCGCCAGATCCAGCACCGTGACCCGTCCCGCCAGCAGATGCCGGTGCGCGGTCTCGATCCTTGTCGGGTTGAAGCCAGCAATCGCCAACCCGGCACCGGCAATGGGCAGATAGATCAGCAGCTCCGGAGCGCCATAAAACTGTGCCGCAGGCCAGGCCAGCAGCGCCGTTAATGCCCACAGGCCAAAACCCCGCATCACCTGAATGGTCCAGGCCGTGTCCAAGAATTCCGGATCATCACCGCGCTTGTTCTGGGCAATCGACGGGCCGATGCCAACGTCTGAAAACAGCGACAGCCCCACCGTCACCACCGAAACCAGCGCCATCAGACCAAAGGCCTCGGGAAACAGGAGGCGGGTCAGGATCAGGTTTGAGGCCAGCCGCAAGGCCTGGCTGCCGCCATATCCGATCATCAGCCAGGAGGCTGAGCGCAGAACCCGCGCCATCATCCCCTGACCGGTAAATAGCGAAGCAACCCGCTGCATGTCCGCGCCAATCCCCAAACGTCCGGTTCCGCAGGCTAGGCGGCAGGGCAGGGGGCGTCAATCACAGGGCCGCTTGCAACAGGAATGCGGGATACAGGGGTAGAAAATACTTTAACAATCATGGCCCCCGCAGCCCATTCTCCACATCTATGCGACAAGCGCAACAGGACGCTGGGCAAGCTGCTCAACCGCCGTTAACCTGCCGCAGACCCAAGATTTGCACGGAACAAGCCGCGTTGAAAATTGCCTATGTCTTGAACACGTATCCCCAGCCCTCGCACAGTTTCATCCGGCGTGAGCTGCAGGCGCTGGAACATCAGGGCGTGGAGATCCTGCGTCTGGCAATGCGCCCCTCGGCTGCGGCTTTGGCGGATCCGCAGGATCAGGCTGAGGCAGCCCGTACCGGCTACGTGCTGCAGGCCGGCGCCTGGCGCCTGCTTGCAGCACTCGCCAGGGAGGCAGCGTCACCTGTTCGATTTGCCCAAGCGCTGCGGCTAGCGTTGAAACTGGCGCATGCCGCCGGCACAGGTCTCCTGCGGCACCTGATCTATCTGGGCGAAGCCGCCTATGTGAAACAGTGCTGCGCTGCGGCAGGAGTACAGCATATGCACGCCCATTTTGGCACCAATGCCGCGGCGGTGGCAATGCTGGCCCATGCGCTGGGCGGGCCTGGCTACAGCTTTACCGTGCACGGGCCCGAGGAGTTCGACGCGCCGCAGGCGCTGTCACTGGGCGAGAAGATCAACCGTGCGGCTTTTACTGTGGCGGTCAGCAGCTTTGGCAAAAGCCAGCTGAGCCGCTGGGCCGCTTTCGGTAAATGGGACAGTCTCAAGGTGGTGCATTGCGGGATTGAGCCGGACCGGTTTGCCGATCCTGCACCGTTGCCGCAGGGGCCGCTGCGGCTGGTGGCGATCGGGCGGTTTGTGGAGCAGAAAGGCCAGATGGTGCTGGTGAACGCCATGGCACGGCTGGTGCAGGAAATCCCGGATTTGCATCTGTCGCTGGTTGGCGACGGCGGCATGCGGCCTGCGCTGGAGGCCGCAATTGCAGCGCATGGTTTGCAGGGCAGCGTCACCTTGACCGGCTGGCTTGCCGAAACCGAGGTGCAGGCAGAGCTGGCAAGTTCCCATGCGCTGGTGATGCCATCTTTTGCCGAAGGCCTGCCGATGGTGGTGATGGAGGCAATGGCCGCCGCGCGCCCGGTGATCGCGACATATATCGCGGGCACGCCCGAGCTGGTGGTGCCGGGGCAAACCGGCTGGCTGCTGCCGGCCGGGGATGAGGACGCCCTGGCGCAGGTTATCATCAAGCTTGCACAGACACCGCCCTCGCAGCTGAACGCTATGGGTCAGGCGGGCCGCAGGCGCGTGCTGGACCGTCATGACAGTGCCGCAGAGGCCGCCAAACTCGCCGCCCATTTCCGCAAGGCCATCGCCGGGTGAAACCGGCGCACTCCCGCCCGTCGCCGGTGCATCTGCAGATGCACCGCTTCCGTTGGGGGGGGGGGGGGGGGGGGGGGGGGGGGGGGGGGGCCCCGCGCCCGGGGGGGGGGGGGGGGGCCCGGGGGGGGGGGGGGG